>NZ_JBXXZH010000004.1:0-92619 GCF_059640475.1 Calothrix sp. CBUCES-K 9914 | reverse complement strand
TGTTGCTTACTTAACGTATTAATGGTGCGTGAAAGCACTGTATTTGGCGTTACATTGCTTGATAGTAATAGCTTGAAAGCACCCTACCCAATGCGCGTTGGCGCCTCAAAATGCGTGGAATAGGCCATTCCACCTTATGATCAGGTAAGGTGCGTGACACCACCAGGTCACTAGCTTCGTTTATGGACTGTTGGAAGTGTCACGCACCCTACGTTAATTTATTAAGGGTTGAATACGTGCTTTGAATTCGGCGTTTTGGAGTGCGCTGATAGCGTTGATGGAATCTTGTACCCAAAATTGTCTACCGAAACGAACGAGTTGACGGGTTCCCCCAGATTGAACGACTCCAATAATGGGGGTTTTGCCTTTTTCACTGCCACCTGCAAGTTTTATCAAAACATTTCGTAGACGGTCTTGTTCTTCGATGACGGTTGCTTGTTCAGGAGTAAGCTCAACCATTATCATTTGTAATTGTTCAACTGGCTCTACATCATCTACTATTAATTGGTTTTGTTCGTCACGACGTTTAATCTTAGCCCAGATAATTAATCGGGCATCGACTTGGAGTAAGGTGCTAATACGCTCATAGATTTTGGGAAAGACGACAGCTTCGGATTGTGTTGTTAGGTCTTCGATTTGTAAAATTGCCATCGGGTCGCCTTTTTGCGTGATACGCTTAATTACGTTGTTAAGCATCACAACAGTGCAAATTGCAGCGTCTTCTTTTTGTTCCGGGATTTGCGATAGATTTATGGGTGACAGAATACGCGCGGATTGGCGAACTGATTTGAGAGGGTGGTCAGAAACATAAAAACCAAGCAGTTCTTTTTCTTTATGGAGTTTTTCTTGCGGAGGAAAATCTGGAACAGGTTTGGCTTTCGGCGCCGTATCGAAACTATTCTTTTTAGAACTATTATCGTTACTGCCAAATCCTCCTCCCAGTAAATCAAATAAATTTCCTTGACCACTAGCACGGTCTTTAGCGCGCGACTGTGCCCAGTTATAAGTTAATTCTAAGTCGTAAATTAATTGTTGGCGATTAGACTCGATTTTATCGAAGGCACCGCAATATATAAGAGACTCGATAGTTTTACGACCAACCGCACGTAAATCAACACGGTCACAAAAATCTCCAAGCGATTTAAATTCACCATCTTGTTGACGCGCTTCTAATATCGAAGAAATGGCGCCTTGTCCCAAACCACGCACTGCACTAAGTCCAAATACAATCTTGCCATCCGTTGGGGTAAAATCAATACCCGAACGATTAACATTCGGTGGCTCGATTGTAATAGACATACTTACACAGGTGGAAATATACCTTTGCACCTTCTCTGTATCACCGCTGTTAGCAGTTAAAAGTGCCGCCATATATTCCAATGGATAATTAGCTTTTAAATACGCAGTTTGATAAGTGACATATCCATATGCAGTAGAGTGAGACTTGTTAAAGCAGTTAGAAGCTATCAAGCCTTGTTTAATTATAAAATTGTGGTCTTGCGCTACCCCAATGTCATAAACATCTTGTACGCCTTCATATTTTCTGGCAACTATTTTTACCATATCCACACCTAGTACACTTAAAAAAATCAACCTATAAAATCAACTATTTATCTAAATAAAGCCGTGAGATCAATACTAATGCAGAATCCGTTACTTATGGCACCCCGCATTACCACACCACAATTAATCGAGCAGAAGAAGCCAACCTATACTAAAATCAATCATTTGATAAGAGTTATGAACAATGAGTTAGGAGGCTCGAAGGTAGGGTGTGTGAGGCTACAACAATTCTTAAACGAAGCAATTATTAGGTGGGGTCACGCACCTTATGAGCTTCGCGTCTCTACATTCCTAATTTCTAACTCTCTCCTGTGCGTGACGCTACTAGATCATTCGTTTTGTTTCACAATTGTTATAGCGTCACGCACCCTACCTCTCAGCACTCAGCACTTTCCACTCAGCACTAAATTAAGGAATTACTATGGCATCAATTCGCGAGTTACACGAGCAATTAGTTAAAAAGGAACGTTCTGCGGTTGAAATTACGCAGGAAACATTAGAGCGTATAGAAGCTTTAGAACCAAAAGTACAAAGCTTTTTGTCCGTTACCGCATCTAAGGCAATCGAACAAGCGCGCGCTGTAGATGCTTTAATTGCCGCAGGTGAAGAAATTGGTATGTTGGCTGGCATACCAATTGGGATCAAAGATAACATGTGTACTAAGGGAATTACGACAACTTGTGCTTCACGAATATTAGAAAATTTTGTACCTCCCTATGAATCAACGGTAACGCAAAAGTTATTCGATGCTGGTGCGGTGATGGTTGGTAAAACGAATCTTGATGAGTTTGCAATGGGAGGTTCTACAGAAACATCAGCTTACAAGAGAACAGCAAACCCTTGGGATTTATCGCGCGTACCAGGTGGATCATCGGGAGGTTCAGCAGCAGCTGTTGCAGCTGGTGAGTGTGTTGTGTCGATAGGTTCTGATACAGGTGGTTCAATCCGTCAACCTGCATCTTTCTGTGGTGTTGTGGGTATTAAACCGACTTATGGACTAGTATCACGGTATGGGTTAGTGGCATTTGCATCGTCTCTTGACCAAATTGGACCGTTTTCACGCAGCGTTGAAGATTCTGCAATTTTGCTTAATGCCATAGCAGGTTATGACCCTAAAGACTCGACTAGTTTGAAAGTAGAAATTCCTGATTACACAGCCAATCTCAGACCTGATTTAACATTTAATGGTAAAAAAATCCGTGTTGGTATTATTAAGGAAACTTTTGGCGAAGGCTTAGACCCACAAGTTGAGCAATCTGTCAATAAGGCTATTGAAAAACTTGAGGAATTAGGAGCAGAAGTAATTGAAGTTTCTTGTCCTCGTTTCCGCTACGGTCTACCAAGCTATTACATCATTGCACCTTCGGAAGCTTCTGCTAATCTAGCTCGCTATGACGGAGTTAAGTATGGTTTACGTGCATCTGATGCTGAGAATTTACTATCAATGTACACTCGCACCCGTGCCACTGGTTTCGGCGCCGAAGTGAAGCGAAGAATTATGATAGGTACATACGCTCTATCATCTGGTTATTACGATGCATATTATTTGAAAGCTCAGAAAGTCCGTACTTTAATTAAGCAGGACTTTGAAAAAGCGTTTGAACAAGTAGATGTTTTGGTATCTCCGGTTGCTCCTACAACTGCATTCAAAGCAGGAGAGAAAACAACTGACCCATTGAGTATGTACTTAATTGACTTGATGACGATCCCCGTTAATTTAGCAGGGCTACCTGGTATAAGTGTTCCCTGTGGTTTTGATAGCGATGGAATGCCTATTGGTTTACAGTTAATTGGTAATGCGCTGCAAGAAGACTTATTATTTAGAGTTGCGTATGCATATGAACAGTCAACTGAATGGCATAAGCACGAACCGAATATATAAAAGCTCATAAAAGCTCGTAGTGAGGGCTTCAGCCCTCTTCTTATAATTACGGATAATTACTGAAGTATTTACTACAAGTATATACACACTTACGAGCTTTTATGGAGTTGGAGAAGTTGTTGGAGTTGCGGTTGTTTCCGAAGTGTACTTAATTTCTCTGACACTACCTTCTGTACCCATCGCTTCTGCTGGTTGCTTATTGGCAGATACTAAAACGGCGCCAGCGTTACCTGAGCGTATTGATACCTCTTTTTGGGCACTCCAGGTTTTTTTATCTCCTTTATTCAAAGTTCCTTCAAAATCAGTCTTTCCATCGACTTTCACTCGTATCCATGAACTTTCCTGCAACTCAATTCCAACTTCAACCCCAGAACCAGCTTGAGTTATTGGGGATGAAGTTGGTGTTGGTGCTATTGCGCCTGTAGTCGGTGTTGGTAGTGCTGATGCAACTGGAGAAGTTTTTGGGTTGGATACAGAACTCAGTTTTTGTGACGCAGGTAATGATGCCACTGGCGAAGCTTTTGTTAAAGCCACTGTCTGCTTAATAGTATTTTTGTTCTGAACTACAGATTGGGTTCCTCGCCTTGGAACAAGAATATAGATAAGTCCTAAAGAAGCGGCAACTAATAGTAAGATATACGGTACAGCTAAAGGTATATATAAATTTGATTTCTTTTCTACGTCTTGTGGTGTACTCTCTGTCTCCACGGGTAAAAATACGTCACCAAAATTTGCTGTTAAGGTGGCGCCGTCAATACCGATAACGTCACAGTAGCGGCGAACAAATCCCTGTACGAAAACGGCCTCTGGGAGTACGGACGCATTTCCCTCTTCTATCGCCTGTATGAACGCTGGACGTATCCGCGTATGTACTGCGATTTCATCGATACTAATAGATTTGTCTTCGCGCCGTTTGCGTAGATAAGCCCCTATTTCCTTTAATTGCTCTGCCTGAGCTTCATTTACTAACTTCACGTTCTTCTCCTGTTATCCACCTATGCTTATAATTCAAAAGAGAAAATACTGATTTTTGTGTATATAATTGAACTGGTTAATCAAAATTATTAAGAATTCATATTTGATTGAACATCTCTAATTTAATAGAGTACCAAACTTGGTCACAAAAAGAATAATCATTATGTTTAGAATCACCTGAAGGAGGGAAGGAAAGCTGCTATATATAATACATTTACTCCCTCAGTTAATTCTGGGTCTTGGAGTGCTAATTACTGTTGCGTACTTCGTAGCGTGCTTATTTTTATACTCGCAACAGCATAAGTATCTTTTCTATCCTTCTCCAAACATTGAAAAAACGCCCCTCTTATATAATGTGCCGTTTGAAGAGGTATGGATACCTGTCGCTACCAACGGTAGTATTGAGCATATCAACGCTTGGTGGATGGATAATTCTAAGTGTTCCAACGGCAAGGTGCTGCTTTATCTCCACGGGAATGCGCTTAATATCGGCGCCAATGTTTATGCAGCTAGTGGGTACTATAAGGCTGGATTTTCAGTATTGTTAATTGATTATCGAGGATTTGGTAGGAGTGAGGGCGGTTTTCCGAATGAAAATCGTGTTTACGAAGATGCTGCGATCGCTTGGAGTTATCTAGTTAAGCAGCTAAAAGTTCCTGCTCATCAAATATATATATATGGACATTCGCTAGGTGGCGCCATTGCTATAAACTTAGCGCTCAAGCATCCCGAAGCTGCCGGTCTAATTGTAGAAAGCACTTTCACTTCAATTCGCAATGTTATTGTGGCTCGGAAACTTTTCCGTTTCTTCCCCGTCAAGTTAATCCTGAAACAAAATTTTGATTCAATCAGCAAAATACCACTGATCAAGATACCGATTTTGATAATTCATGGTGCCGAGGATTTAACTGTGCCAGCGTTTATGAGTAAGCAACTCTATAATGCTGCTCCAGAGGTTAAAGAATTAGTCATCATACCTGGTGCGAACCATAATAATGTTGGAGAATTTGCTCCGTCTACTTATCTAAAAGCTGTACAGTCTTTTGTAAAGGTCGTTGAAGCAAAGACCCAACCGAATATCTATTAATTTAATTCAAATTGATTTACTAATTTATTTAATTTTATGAATTTGTAATTGATTCAGCATTTATTACGTGAAATGATAGTATAAAACATCGTCAGTAGATATGACGCTAGGAATTACTCAATTCGATAGAGTAATTCTCAGTATAAAGAATTTAGCAAATGTTTTATTAATTACTAAGTATTATTAAAGCAATTATACGTAATTACTGAGTGTAATTGCTTAAGTTTACATTAGTTAATAAAAGCATTTTAGTAGTTGAAAATACTTGAGCAATTGATACACAACAATCCGGAATCATCCGCAAACAGTCGAAGAAATTACACAGGGAAGAATACTTCGCTCTTATAAATATTATCGGTTAAAACAAAGATTATGACAGCCGTATACTCACTTAGTATTTCTGGGAAATCAACTATTGAAGTCAGCCAAGATGAACTACGGGCAATCTTAGGTCAAATAGAAGCGGAGTTACACCGCAGCAAGGTTTACCGTCGCGCGTTAGCAGCTGTTCAAAAAATGTTAGGAGACTCCGAAGAACAGTTCAAGCAGTTGTTCAAAGCTGTCGGACGTGAGGCAATTAGTATAGCTTTTCATCAATTTGCACAACAGCATAAAGTACGAGATAATCAAGCTGATATAGGCTCCAGTCCTAATATTTCAGCTGATGAAGCAAAACCTGAATTAGAAGCAAATTCCGCAAATGATTCTGAAAAATATGAAACTCCAGCAAGTAATGATTTAGGTGATTTATCTGATTGTTTAACGAGTGCGAAGTTTCACTCAAGAGCAGAGCATGAAGATTCAGCAGTGGATACAGTTTCTGAAACTCCTATATCTAAAACCCCTATACTAAAGGAAGAAGTTAAACAGAGCAATAAAAAGTCCAACTTATCTTTACCGTGGTCTAAGAACAAAAAAGCATTGAAAGCTGAACTTGCGAAACAAGCGGCAGAGGAACAACGTTTTGAAACCTTACGTGAAATTGGTAAACAGTTACGACAAGCGCGCGAACTTAGAGGAATGTCGCTTACGCAGTTAAATATCTATACTCACGTACCAATCTACCAAATGGAAGCGATTGAGAATGGGAAATGGGATAGTTTACCTGAAGAAGTGTATGTTCGTGGGTTTATTCGAGTCATGGGTAATGCATTAGGACTTAATGGCACTCATTTAGTTGCTTCTTTACCTGCTGCTGAACCAGCAAAAACAATTGCACCCATTTGGTACAAGAACCAAAATAACAATTCTCGTGGAGGAGGAATTGGGTTTGATATTAAACCAATGCATTTGTATATGGGTTACACTGCACTTGTTGTAGGTGCCGTTGGTGGACTGTCAGTAATGTCGCAGCAAGCAGAAGCGAAACGACTACTTCCGGATAGCAATGCATCCTCATCTTTTACTCAAACACCAAAAGACAAGCATTCCGACAGTAAACCTGGACTACAATCTAACGGTCAAGTTTCGGTAGGTGCCGGTATTGCAGCACCCGAAGCTCTATAACAAGATTACATATATATGTGTATGTGTACGAGTGTAGAGACGTTACATGTAACGTCTCTACAATTTTTGTCACATCTACAAACCTATAATTTAATTGCAATATAGAAAAGGTAAAATTTTCTATAAATAACACCTAACTAAAAAGTTAATTTGTCACGTATTTATGGCTGTAACATTTCAAGTGTTAAAATTTCATTTGGTTTATCAGCGACCAGCCGCATAATATCTAGCCAAAAAGAACCCATAATAGTTTCGGGAAGTTCTCTACCAACATGGACAGGAATGATAACCTCGACACCATCAATTATAATTTTGCCTGAGCAGATATTAAACTTTGCGGAACCTCGTGCTGTTTGCATATCCACTTGTAAAGTTATCAAAGACCACCCTAAAGCATCCAAGTCCTGACTATTGATAGCTAACCAGCCATCAGTAAATCCGGTATCTAACAAAGCTTCAATCGGAAATTGCTCACCATTGGTAGCAACAAGAATAACTTCAAAAAACAACTCCTTGTTGTCACCAAATCTTCCTTCAATCATATCCTTCCGCAATAACCAGTATTATTGAGCTTAAACATTGTTAGCTTTGGGTCATTACCATAACCATAAGCTTTTATAACCTTTTTGATTATTCCATCAAAACTTGGGTCAATAATGTGCTGTTCTGTATCGGGGTCAATAGCAATATACCAGTTATAGTGATTTTCTATCAAGCTAGGAAGCACACGCTCAAATATAACACGACAGCGTGCGGCAAGTTCATCACTGTACTTTTGGGACTGGGCTTCTTCTTCCTCTGATATTGGTTTGCTCTTTAAAATACGGGTGTTTTGTGGATGCATAGTGTCATGTAAACATGCAGGAATGTTCTAAATATAATTTTATTATGCCGTTGATTTTGAAATATAGCGACCATCGCTAAAAACTATTTTCTCTGTGTTCTCTGTGCCTATGTAGTAAAATATCTTACAAAAAGACACATCAATGGTGCATGACAGCAGTTTAATTGTTCGTTTTGATTTTAGTTTGTAGTTGCTCAGAGCGCACCTTACGTAATGTCAGAATATAGAAGCTATATAGATTTTATGTTTACCTTTTATGCTCCAATTAACTGCTCATCTTAAAGCAAGATTCTCTACACCTCTAAAAATAGGCGCCCTTTGTGTAAACAGTCGTATGCTTCAATCTCCTTTATCTGGTGTAACAGATTTAGTATTCCGGCGCCTTGTTCGTCGTTATGCTCCTGAGTAAATGTTATATACCGAGATGGTTCACACTTCCAGGTTGCAGCATTTAAAGGAAATTCTAATTATTATGGAAATTGACCCAAACGAACGTCCGGTAATTATACAATTATTTGGTTGTCGTCCACATTTTTTAGCTGAAGCTGCACAAAAAGCGGTTGCTGAAGGTGCCGATACTGTTGATATTAATATGGTGTAACATTGTTCTCTTTGAAATGGCACCTGCTGCATCCGTATTAGCGAGTACAAATTGTTAAATTTGATTCTCTTACCTATACAGTATTAACAAAGCATAAGTAAAACTGTAAATCTAAGTGCTATAATATGGAAATATATTGTAATAAATCTATATCTAAATGTAGTTATCCAAATTAACATAAAGTTATCTGTATGCCTCAAACTTTAAAAGCAACTTACAGTAATGGCACCTTTATATTACAAACAACTTGTGATATACCAGAAGGCGAAGAAGTTGAGTTCTTAGTGAAATCTTCTAATGTTGTAGCGCCAACAATTTCTGACGTAGAAAACAAAAAGAGCTTTCTAAAAGCGCTAGTTAAACGGATGCAGGAAAACCCAATTCCTTTTGATGCAGAACCTTTCACACGGGATATGCTGCATGAACGCCGTTGATACTAATATTTTAATTTATGTAAACGACCCACGCGATACTATTAAACAGGCCACAGAATCTTCTCTAATTTCTAACCTAATAGATGGTGTGTTACTCTAGCAGGTTGCATGTGAGTACCTAGCTGCAAGTCGAAAGTTAGAGAAGTTAGGGTATAATAGAGGTCAAGCTTACCAATATATCCGTGACGGTGTAGATATTATTAACCCTTTTAAAGTTTGATAGGCAATACATTAATTTTTAATGAAATCTCAACGGTGCGTGACAGCAGTTAATTAGCCATATGCATTTCTAGTTTGTTATTAGCTGTCATGCACCCTACGTATATATGTAAGAATGTCAAAATATAAAAGCTATATGAATTTTATATTTACCTTTTATGCTGCAATTATCTCCCCATCTCAAAGTGAGACTCGCTACACCTCTAAAAATCGGTGCCCTCTTAATTAACAGTCGTGTGCTTCAATCTCCTTTATCTGGTGTAACAGATTTAGTATTCCGGCGCCTTGTTCGTCGTTATGCTCCTGAGTCAATGTTGTATACCGAGATGGTTCACGCTTCCAGGTTGCAGCATTTAAAGGAAATTCCCATTATTATGGAAATTGACCCAAACGAACGTCCGGTAAGTATTCAGTTATTTGATTGTCGTCCACATTTTTTAGCTGAAGCTGCACAAAAAGCGGTTGAGTCGGGCGCCGATACAGTTGATATAAACATGGGGTGTCCGGTAAATAAAATTACTCGTAAGGGAGGGGGTTCCTCGTTATTACGACAACCGGAAGTAGCTGAGGAAATTGTAAGAGAAATAGTTAAGGCAGTGAATGTACCTGTTACCGTAAAAACACGTATTGGATGGGATGATGCAGAGATTACGATACTAGATTTTGCTCTTCGTATGCAAGATGCAGGCGCCCAGATGATTACTGTACATGGTCGTACACGTGCCCAAGGTTATACAGGTAACGCGCGTTGGGAATGGATAGGAAAGGTAAAACAAGTATTGGATATTCCAGTAATTGCCAACGGGGATATATTTTCTGTAGAGTCAGCAGTGCGATGCTTGGAAGAAACAGGTGCCGATGGTGTAATGTGTTCGCGCGGGACTTTGGGATATCCGTTTTTGGTGGGAGAAATTGATTATTTTTTGAAAACAGGGGAAATATTAGCGGCGCCAACACCTGTACAAAGACTTGAATGCGCCAAAGAACATTTAGAAGCGTTGTATGAATATAAAGGAGAACGCGGTATTTACCAAGCGCGTAAACATATGGCTTGGTATGCAAAAGGATTTGTCGGCGCCTCTGAATTACGTGGTGAGTTGAATAAAATAGAAACTGTAGAGCAAGGCGCCGAGTTACTAGATAAAGCAATTGACCAGTTAGCTAATGGTTATGAAGTTATCGAGGAAAAAGAAGTTGTTATGTTGCAATGACATTGCTTGTACTTATCACTGACATAAATAAAATTTAATATACATTCTGTGTATTTTGCTACATTTTTTGAAAAAATTAAGATATTATGACATAGAGGAAAGGAATGTAGGGTGTGTGACAGCCATAACAAACCAGAAATAAAACAACAAATAAAGTGCTGTCACGCACCATCAACTATCTTTGTATGTACTTTAGAAGCAGAGTATTTTGAAAAGACATCAACAAACTTTAGCTTGGCTCAACGGTATAACCGCGCGTAACCCCTTAACAGTATCGCGTTGGCTTTTGTGCTGGGCAACTATAGGAATTTGCAGCGGTTTATTTGCAGGACTATACTGGCATATTCTTGAGCAAGTAACTAAGTTTTTAAGTTCATTTCAAGGTTATAGCTTGTTAGTTGTGATGCCGTTATCAGGATTACTGATAGGATTAGTAATACATTTTCTTGGTAATCCAGGCGAGATTGCTTTAATAGTTGATAATATCCATTTTCGTGGTGGAAGAATTGATAAGCGCGAAAATCCCTCTATGATTATCTCGTCGCTTATTAGTATTTCGGCAGGGGGAAGCCTTGGACCAGAGGCGCCGATGGTTCAGGTAACAGGCTCTTTGGGGACTTGGGTTGCAGATAAATTGCATCTGGAAGGCGAAAAATTACGCACGCTTAGTATTGCTGGTATGGCTGCTGGTTTTACGGCTTTGTTTGGTGCCCCATTAGGAGGAGCTTTTTTCGCATTAGAGATTTTGCACCATGAGTATTTTTTAGAGTACTATGAAGCGGTTTTACCTGCTATTGTCTCTAGTTGTGCTAGCTACTTAGTATTTGTTGTAATTACGCACTTGGGTATTGCGCCTACCTGGAATTTTCCGCAGTATCAAGTTAATAATATTGATGACTTTATTATCGCTATTTTATATGCGATTGTTGGGGCTGTCGCAGCATGGGTGTTTATCAGTATTTTTCAACTTTGCAGGCAGATTTTTACTAAAATTGCGGTGCCTATTTATTTGAAAACAACACTAGCAGGGTTAATATTAGGAATTCTAGCAATAGTTTTACCACTAACCCGCTACTTTGGACATGAGCAACTTAATACAGTTGTTGAGAATAATTTTAGTGCTTATACATTACTAATTATAGTACTAGCTAAAATGATTGCGATTAGCGTCACTGTAAACGGCGAGTGGCGAGGTGGATTTATTATTCCCCTATTTTTTACTGGAGCATGTCTAGGTAAAGCAATAGCAACTTTAATACCAGGGGTACATCCTGTACTGGCAATGATTTCAATAATGGCAGCAATTAATGCCGCAGTTACTCGTACTCCAATTAGCACCACGTTACTACTTACAAAACTAACAGGCTTTACCCCCTTTACACCAATTCTATTTGCTAGCTTAGTTGGGTTTTTTCTATCACCGAAAATGCCGCTTATAAAATCACAGTTGAAATCTCAAAATAGAGAAACGACGCATTAGTAAAAAAAGTGTAATTAATTTTACATTTTTCATGCGAATATCAAACATTATTAAAGATTTATCATTTATATAGAGTCTGTAAAATCAAATCAGCTTTCTTAAGCTTATGTATATTCAATCGCTTAACAATAGTTTACAAATAAATGTAAATAAAGCATAACAACTAGTGAATTTATTCATAGCATTGAAAAATACGTCAAATTTTGGGAATGATTAAGATAGATAAACTTTTAATAATATCTTATATAGAATCATTTATTATCATTTCACCATATTTATTTTTGTTTGACGAATTGCGAACATCGCATGAGATTCTAGAAACAGCGAAAAAAATTTAATTCTGTTTTGATGAGGTTTTAACAAATGGTGCAAGGTCAAAAACCAACGGTGATTATTACAGGCGCCTCTTCGGGAGTAGGTTTGCACGCTGCGAATGCGCTGGTTAAACGTGGTTGGTATGTGGTCATGGCGTGTCGAAATTTAGAAAAGGCAGAACAAGCAGCAGCTAGTTTGGGGATGCCAAAGGACAGCTACAGAGTTATTCATCTCGACTTGGGCAGTTTAAACAGTGTGCGCGCGTTTGTAAACAGTTTTCGAGAAACTGGCAAATCGCTGGATGCATTGGTATGTAACGCTGCTGTGTATATGCCTTTGTTGAAGGAACCGTTGTATAGTCCAGATGGTTACGAGTTAAGCGTGGCGACAAACCACTTTGGGCATTTTCTGCTGTGTAACTTAATGTTGGAAGATTTGAAAAATTCAGGTGCCAAGGAACCAAGGCTGGTAATATTAGGTACTGTAACAGCGAATTCTAAAGAGTTAGGAGGAAAAATTCCTATTCCGGCACCAGCAGATTTGGGAGACTTGAAGGGATTAGAAGCTGGGTTTAAGGCGCCTATCTGTATGATAGACGGAAAGAAATTCAAAGCAGGTAAAGCTTATAAAGATAGCAAGCTGTGTAACATGATTACCGTGCGCGAGTTACACAAACGTTATCACGACTCCACAGGCATTACTTTTAGTTCGCTATACCCAGGATGTGTTGCTGACACACCTTTATTTCGCAACAGCTACCCACTATTCCAAAAAGTGTTTCCTTGGTTCCAGAAAAACATTACCGGAGGATATGTTTCTCAGGAACTATCAGGTGAACGAGTAGCACAAGTCGTAGCTGACCCAGAGTTTAATAAATCTGGCGCCCATTGGAGTTGGGGCAATCGTCAAAAAGAAGGGCGCCAGTCTTTTGTACAGGAACTCTCTAATAAAGCTACCGACGATAAAACCGCAAAACGTATGTGGGAGCTTAGTGAAAAACTAGTTGGATTATAAGATACGTAGGTTGGGTGAAGCGACAGCAGAACCCAACAAAAATCTTATTGATGTTAACCCTCTTTTGTCAGTTTGGGAAAAGGCAGTCGCTGAAAGGCTTACGGAGCTTAAGTTTTCTTGTTTTAGCTACAATTTTGAGTTTTTATTAGGAAATAAAAGCTCAAACTTAGACGGGTCTTAACTTTCAAATTTTGACCAAGATTATTGTTTTACGAGAGTGACAAAAGAGGGTTAAGCTGCCCGTTTAGTAATTAGGACAAAAACATTAATAAATATATGAATCATTCTGTGGTGTGAATAATTCGGGATAAACCGGACACTCGCTTTGTGATCCTGTTTGATACACCAATCGAAAAGACGACGGAACTAGCCGCTACTTTTTTCAGGGGGTAATACACTTAGTTCGGTTTTAGTATTAGTTAAACTTTTCGCTTTGGCAATTTTACTTAGATAACGCTTCCTAAAAGGAATCAGCTAAGTTGAGTGCTAGTATATTTGAATTATAATATTACAATAATAATTGCACCGGTTCTCTCCTCTTAGTAATGTCTTAATACTACAGTCTTTTCTTTAATTCAGTCTCTAACTATTCATTTGTACTAAAAAAACCGCCTGGTTTTGCTCTGATAATAGCAAAAGCCTTGATTATAAAGGATAATTATCGATTTTAATTAAAATTTAGCACGCTATGTACGGAAAGACCGATTTTCTTTTAGTAGCTTTGATGGCTTATTTGTCTAGGGTTACAGGAGAATTATCGTTTGATGTTGGGTTTAGTTATTCCGATTTGCAAAATGAAGTAAAAGAATTAGAACTTTTTGCTACCCATGTTCCTTGCCGTATTAACTCCTGGTTCGCTCATTTTTTTTTGAGTTTGAGAAATTACCAAAAAAACATAAAATCTATATTCCACAACGGTTTGAGCGATTTACCTAAATTTACCTTGAACTACCATCCCGCTCTAAAAACTCTATTTCTATGGGATGGCGCCAATTCGCCACAAAGTACATTTGAATTACAAGTTAGAACCCTTATTAAATCGTTCAGCTTTTTCCTAACTCAATTTAAAATAGGCGAACCAGGAGTATTTGGGCAAAGTCGAGACAATTGGAAAGAAAAAGCTCTGGTTCTTTACTACGAGGTACTGAAAGCGAGCGACCTTTTCACTTACCATTTTTTAGCTTGTATTATTGTATTATTAATCTATACTATAATGTTAGGGCGAGTTATTTTATTATTATTTCTGTGGAATCTTAATTACAAAAGTTGTCCCCTTGCCGGGTGATGATATACACTCTAAGGCACCTCGATGTTTTTGCGTAACAATTTGATAACTAATCGACAAACCTAACCCAGTACCTTTACCAACAGGTTTGGTAGTAAAGAAGGGGTCAAAAATTTTACTTTTTATCTCGTCATCCATTCCCATACCGTTATCAGAAATGCAAATAACGACTTGATTATTTGCTTTTAATTTTGTGCAAATACAGATAGTTGGAACTGTAAATCTTTGTAAAGTTCTATCTTTTATAGCATCAATAGCATTACTAAGTAAATGCAAAAAGACTTGATTTAACTGTGAAGCATAGCATTTAACACCACGTATATGACCATATTTTTTAATAACTTGAATTTGTCCTAAATTTTGCTGGAGAATCATGAGAGAGCTTTCAATTCCTTCATGTATATCAACTTCTTTACAATCAGCTTCATCTAATCGCGAAAAGTGTCGTAAAGATGTGACAATATCACAAATTCGTGACGCTCCTATATTCATGGATTGAAGCAGCATTGGCATATCAATTTTGATAAAATCTATATCAATCTCATTATTTTTATTCAGAATTTTCTGTGTGGCATTAGGAAACTCTTCTTGGTAGATAAGAAGTAATTCAAGCAGGGATTTAGCATAATCTGACGTGTAAGCTAAATTAGCATAGATAAAATTTATTGGGTTGTTGATTTCGTGGGCAATACCTGCTACTAATTGTCCTAAAGAAGACATTTTTTCACTATGTATAAGTTGAGCTTGAGTACGACGTAATTCTTTCAAAGTTGTTTGTAGTTGCTGATTTTTTTCTTCTATTTGTTGTGTACGCTCATTAACTCGTGCTTCTAAGGTCGTATAAAAATTAGCATTTTCTAAAGAAATAGCTGCTTGAACAGACAGTATTTGTAAAACTTCTAGTTTATCTTTGGTAAAAGCGTTGGTGGTAAGGTTATTTTCTAAGTATAAAATTCCAATCAGCTTACAAGAATGGATAATGGGTGATACAAGGATAGATTTTGGTTGATTCAGAATAATATAAGGATCAAAATTAAAATTTTCTGCCTTGGAAGCATCATCTAATACTACATGTGTTTGAGTTCTTTCTACGTAGTTAATTATAGATGTTGCTAGATAAGAGTGTTTGGTAATAGGAACAGATTGTAAAACTGTTATGGAGGCTTGTTCTGTTAATGAAGCTTCAATAACTAATTCATTATTTTTTTTGGTAATAAAAAATACTTTTTGGGCACCTGCATTTTCTTTGACTAGATGCATAAGTTTTTCCAGTAAATTTGATAGTAAAATCTCGCTGCTTAGTGCTTGCGATGCTTTTACTACTGTTGAGGCATCTAAAGATAAAGATTTGGTATAAGTTTTTGAGATACTACTAGCAGGCAATAAGAGTGATGTTAGTTGCGATGTTTTAATAAGCAAATGAGGATAGCGTTCCTCTAAGTCTTTTACTTTAGCCATAGCTCCCCAGGTGATATAAGCATAATAAGCTTCACTTATATAAGCGGCACCAATGGTATTTTTATTCTGAAAAAAATAAAACTGTGCAGCAAGTTCTGAAGCAATAGCAACTTCATGGGTATAGTTGTTAGCGCGCGCTCCTGCGATAGCTTTGTCATAGAGTTCGGCTGCTAAGATATTTTTATTTAATACCCGTGCTTTTTCAGCCTCTACCAAGTCATATTTATGCTGAAAGTTACAAGGAGCATGGTATGCCCACAGCTTCATTTTCTTTTGATTAACAGTAACTTGATCTTTATATTGTTTTTGTTCTTTATGTGAGGCACTATTATATTGAGCAAGAAGCGCTAGTGAATAGTAGAAGTTATTGACCTGATACATCAAGAAAGCAGGATTATTTTCCTGATATTTTACTACTATTGAAGCAGTATTAATTGCTTGAATATAATCACCAAATAAATAATTAAGAAGTGTTTTGAATGAATAAAAGGCACTTAACCAAGAATAATTATTTCCAAGAAAAGGAAGCATTTCTGTTTCATGAAAAACATCACCCATTAAAATCTGTCTATTTGATGAAATACCTTGTAAATTTAAAGACGTTTGTCTAACAATATTAATAGCTAAAACAATTGAATCTAGTTTCAATTCCTGCATCATTTGAAGACAATTTAGCAAAGTTTTATCAACTACTTCCAAATTAGCTCCACTGAACATTGAATGACAGCTTAAAGAAGTCGAACAGTAGCTAGCAAATTCTATATCTCCTGTTTCTAGCCCAGTCTGTATGCTTTCAGTTAAAGAAGTGATAGTATCTTTTACTGGCACCTTCAAATGTCGAATCGTTGCATCAAATAAAAAATAAACTTTACATTTGAGGGAGCTAGCGTTCATTTTGTTTAATAAGGTTAGCCCCAACCGCCCAAAGCTATAGCCTGTTTCAATGTCTCCTAACTTGTCGCATAAAATGGCAGCATAAAAACTGTAAGCTAAAGCGGCTTCTTTTGAGTTACCATATTTGACCGATAACTTAACAAGCGCATTGACTGTTAGCGGAAAGTATAAAGAACCTGCTTGACTGGCAGCAGCAGCAATAAGCATTAAAATTTGCATAGCTGCTAGCTTATGAGGGTCTGTCATTTGTGGTAAATTAGCTAAATCTTCTATCTTTTTTAATGCTAATGTGAGCTTAGTTTGTAATATCGCCATTAAAACATTAAGCATTTTAGGTTTTATCGGCAATCTGATACCTAAAATATTGAGGGCTTGCACACCAATATCAATAGCTGACTGTAGGCAATTTTGTACAGTATAAGACTGGATTAGTATTTGATAAACTCTAACTTTATCTAAAACACTATTAGCGTGTTGTAAAGTTAGTTGGCAGAGATATTTTGAGTTTTCAAAATTGCCCGTTAAATATAAACTTTCAGAATATTCTATATAAAGATTTAACGTCAAATGATAGTGAGTTTGCCAACTGTCTTCTGTCAGCAGTGCTAAACCTATATTGAAATATTTGTTAGCAATCTCATATGCGGCTTTAGATTTAGATTTTTGACCAGCTATAAGATTTAGTTGTGCTAGCTCTAATATGTCTTTTTCTTGCGTGATTAAGTCGATACCATAATTGAGATGGTGGACAATATCTAAAATATTATCTGCTAATTTTTCATTACTAATAGATTGTCGTAACAACAAACCAATTTTTAAATGATTTGCTTGTTTTTCACTATTTGAAATTAGAGAATAAGCTTCTTGCTGTACTCTGTTGTGTAAAAATTTGTACTTAATGTTTTCAATATCTAAATTTTCTTGATTAAAGTTATTAAGTGAATCATTAATAGATAAAATTAATCCTGCTTGCAAAGCTGGATATAGTTCCTGTATAATGTGTTGAGGTGATTTTTGGTTGATAATGCATAAAACATCTAAAGTAAATATATTTCCTAAAGAAGCTGCTAATTGAAGTATTTTTTGAGTAGATTCTGGTAATTTTGCAATTTTACTGATAACTAGCTCAATAATACTATTATTACTGATACCATATGCTTGGATATCTTTAAGGCACCATTGCCATGACTTGCTAATAAAGTCAAAATGTAAAAATTTTTCTTGATATAAATTTTGAAGCAACTGTGTTAAGAACAAGGGGTTGCCGTCGGTTTTATTAAATAAAGTTTCCGCTAAAGGCTTACAATACTCTTTTTCTGAACTTAATGCATCTGCAACTAACTCAATGGCATTATTTATAGTCAATGGCTGCAATACTATTTTACTAATATTAGTACCAAAGTTTTCAACTTGTTCTATTGTTTGTGCTAATATATGAGACGAGTTTAGCTCTGAGTCGCGATAGGTGCCAATTAATAACAAGTACTTAGTATCGTTATCACATATTAAAAGTTGCAGTAAATTTAGCGTAGCAAAGTCACAATAGTGTAAATCATCTAGAAATATCACCAAAGGATGCTCTTGGCAAAACACTTTAATGAATTGATAAAGTACCCTATGCAATCTATTTTGTGATTCCGTTGGTGGTAGTTGTGCTATCTCCGGTTGTTTACCTATGATTAGTTCTACTTGGGTAATAATTTCAATTAGAACTTGCCCATTTAAACCTATAGCTTTTAAAATTTTGTATTTACATTCTGCAATTTGAGTAGCATTTTTTGTAAGTAATTGCTCTATTAATGAAGTTAAAGCTTGTATCAATGAAGAGTAAGGAATATCACGTGTAAACTTATCATGTTTGCCACTTATAAAATAACCAGATTGTGGGGCAATAGTTTTACTAATTTCACTGACTAGACTCGATTTTCCGCTACCTTCTTCACCAGTTATAAGTATAAGTTCGCAGCTTCCTTGATTGACACGCTTAAATAATTGAAGTATTATGTCAACCTGTTTTTCTCTACCATAGAACTTTTGAGGAATTAGTAATTGACTTTTTGTATCTAATACTCCCGGTATGAAATCATTAATTTTGACCGTTGATGAAAACAATTCTTGAGTACATTCTAAATAAGTCAAATCAGCCAACAACCCATTTGCGCTTTGGTATCTGTCAACAGCATTTTTTGCCATTAATTTTGCAACAATTAAAGCAATAGAGTCAGGAATTTCTGGGTTCAATTGCTTTATAGGAAGTGCTTCAGAGGCGATATGACAGTATATTAACTCGCTTACGTCATGTGTAGTATAAGGTAACTGACCCGTTAGCATTTCATAGAAAGTTACCCCCAAAGAGTAAAAATCACTACGGTAATCTACTGAGCGGTTCATTCTCCCAGTTTGTTCTGGAGACATATACGCAAGTGTCTCAAGCGTTAGTAGATTCTCGGAAAGCAGTTGAGATGTAAGTGCATCATTGTTTGAAGCTATACTAAAATCGGTGAGCTTTACTACTCCAGTTTGCGGGTTGATAATGATATTGGCGCCGTTTACATGGTTATGAATAATCCCATTGGTGTGGACATAGACAAGGGCTTGTGCTAGTTGTACTCCAATCGCAAGAAAATCTGAAATTGATAATTTTTGTTTCTGTTTACTCAGAAACTGCTTGAGACTCAAACCACCAAAGTCTTCAAGCACCAAAGCCGGATGTTTGTCATGGAGTTCTAGTTTGAGAACTTTGACTATATTCTTATGTTCTAAATTTTTAGCAATAGAATACTCGTGTTTGATGCTAGCAACAGCCTCTACTGTAGGTGATTTCAGGATTTTCAGGATAACGGCGCCACTTGTTTGTGACGTACCCCGATAAACAAGAGTATTTGCACCCTGATAAATAACCTCGGTAAGGTAATATGTTGGGATATGGAGGGTTGCGAGCATCACGAGTACACCTTCCTAGACTAAAATCGCTTATATGTCTAGGATTCCCATTTATGTTCTCAAAATGAACAAATTCAATTAGATATCCCTATAATCCTTCCAGACAATTTGACAGCTCGCACATTCAGAGATGTTTGCAAATACGTGTTTACCGTAGTACTCAAACTTCGCATAAGTTATTGGTTCTACTCCTTCAACGTCTTTAAAGCCTAAGCGCTTAGTACAAATTTTGTGAGATATAAGACCTGTAGTTTCTGCAATAGCCGCAATATACCCTTTTTCACGAGCTATAATTTCTGCCGTCTTTGTCAATGGAAGTGATAGTCCTGCATATTCTTTATAGACACCCACCATAAATATATGATACAACTCACCTAGTTTAACTGGATATTTCTCCTTATATCTAGTATCAAGAGCCTCCAATAGTTCAAAAATAGGTAAAAACTTCGGTGAAATAGTCTCAAGACTTGCTGGGGGTTCGGTGATAAAGTCTTCAGCGATTAACACACCTACTACTTTCCCGGTGATATTATCAAGAGCTACTACTGAAAGCTTATCCGAAACGGCTTTGCGTAAAAAAATGCCAGCAAAGTATTTAAATTCTTCTAATGTAATGTCCAAAGCCTTTGTCATGGGTTCTCCAAAGTAAAAAGTGCTGGAAATACATTCAATAGCACTTTTTAAGTTATCTTCAGCAAGAATCTGGTAGCTAATATGCCGCAAGAGTGATACTGATGGCACTAGTATTGTTTGCATTCTTTTCTCTGTTTAGTAAACTAATTACAAATTTTTATGAAACCAAAACGCTGGGTGTTAATGACTTTGCAATGTCATTAAGCTGAATTATTGTTTGTAGGATATCTTCCTCAGTAGTGCGAGGGTTTATTGTACACATGCGGATAACTTTACGTTCTTTAAGTACTGTAGTACTGAGCATTGCAAAACCGCTACTAACTATTTGGTTTACGATTTGCTGGTTAATGGCATCAATCGAAGTATTGCATCTAGTTGGAATATATCGGAAAGTTACAATTCCAATCGAAGCAGAACTAACAACTTCCCAATCTGGTAATTGCTGTAATAAATGCTCGGCAACTTCAGCAAGCCTCATCCCCCAGGAAATAGCCTCACTAAATGTTCCTACTCCAAATGCCTTAAATGACATCCAAAGCTTCAATGCTCGAAAACTGCGAGTTAGTTGGGTGCCATAGTTACAGTAATTGATTTCGTCTTCTGCGGTTTGGTTAACATCATGAAGATACTCTGGCATGATACAGAAAGTATCTTTCAAAGTTCGCTGTTCACGCACGAGAAGACAGCCTATTTCATAAGGTTGAAACAGCCACTTGTGAGGATCAATTGTTATAGAGTCTGCGCGTTCCAATCCTGCAAGCTTCTTTTTCCCCATCGAAGTGAGAACTGTAGCTGCACCAAAAGCACCATCCACATGCAACCATAAATTTTCTGTCTGACAAAAGTTTGCTAAATCTGCTAGTGGGTCAATTGCTCCAGTGTTAGTCGTGCCAGCATTAGCAATTACACAAAAAGGGATATTACCTTGTTCACGGTCACAAGCTACCTGATTCCAGATATCTTCCATCAATAAACGATAATCTTTATCACACGGAATTGACCGTAATTGATGTGGTGCAAAGCCCAGTATTTTCAGCGCTCGAATAATTGATGAATGAGTTTGGTCAGAAAAGTAGACAACAGCCTTATTTATCCGGTCATTGAGCTTGATATGGCGCGCGGTAGCAAGTGCCGTAAGATTAGCCATCGAACCACCACTAACAAACAATCCACCCGCGCTTTCTGGTAAACCACAAAGTTGACGCAACCAATCGATAGTTTCCCGCTCGATTTCTGCGGCACCTTTACCTACTAACCACGTACCTGCAAATATATTAAAACCAGATACAAGAGTATCAGCCATAACACTGACAAAATTGTTGGGGCTAGGAACAAAAGCGAAGAATCGTGGATGGTCAGTATGTACTACTTGATTGAGAATATTTTTTTCAAGTTGTTGAATTATACACCTGATATCCGTTCCTAAATAAGGTATTGATTCACGTTGTCGCCCTAACAGTTCTTCACGTTCAAGGGTCTTTTGAATAGGAAGCTGTTTTGCGAGCTTTTTTACCACAGGTAAACTGTGTAAGTTCTCAAAGTGTTCGATTACTAAATCGATAATTTGGTTAGATAACGCACGCATTTCTGACTGAGACAACTCTAAGTTTTTCGATGTTTTTTTTGGATTCATACTGTTAAAACGCAGATTGCATAAATGTTTGCTATTTTTTGCATCACAAATACTTGCCAATTGCATAATCTACAACTAGCTTTGTATTCAGCTTCAAGTTACTTTTTGCGCTTTCTACAGATATCTTTAAAAAGCGTCAAAAAAGTAATTTTTTTAACAAGAAGCTAACATAACCATAAACAGTTAAAATCCGCGTATATCATAGCGTGAAGTAATAGAGTACATATTGGCTAATAACAACTAGAATACTTTCGTCGTTAGTAAAATACTAGTAGCATACTTTACTTTGACAATATAGTATTGCAGTTTACACTTCTTACCAAGCTATTAGATGGCTAGTTGCTAGCACTATAATTACGTGCAGATCTCTTTTTTTTATGTATTGTTTCACTGACTGCTCCCAACACCATTGGTTGTTTATTGGTGAGTATTGCTTATCCACTGGAGCAAGCAAGCGTGCAACTAGTCTCATAAACCACTTTCTCTACGTATTTATACATAATTATACTTGCTTAATAATTAAAGTTCCGGAAATTTTCTACTTTATTGAGTATTTTCCCTGACTACATAGTTCTAACCAACATTCCGTACTTCAGAATATCGCATGATGTATTACAAAAATACTTATAAATGGCAGTCAATAAAAATATTTATTAGTTTCTAAATCCGTTTCATGCCCATTGTACCTAATTAAACTTGTTTGTTTGACAGATAGTAGATTACTTCGAGACCAATGGCTACTCCTACCATGAATATTAAAACCCAGACAGTTTGTGGGTCTCGAAGCAAAGCAAACCAAATTAACATTCCTAGTGCCGCCAAACATATGAGAGCACCTAAAAGTGAAATCCACTGCTTGCTATGAGTATAACGATGCATACGAGCATTAGCTAAATTAACCGCAGCAAATATCAGGAGAAACCCGGCACTACCCATCGTTGAGATATGATTTACATCAAAAAAATTGGCGATGAGTAAAGTAATACCACTAGTAATAAATAGACCAATGGAAGATTGGTCTATGCCATTTATTTGGCTGCCATCAAAACCCCTAGATTGAGCAATAATAGAGCTAAAACGTCCGGAACTGTAGAGTGTTGCGTTACTAGCTGAGATAGTTGATAACAAAGCAGCAATAGTAATCAAAACAGATCCAAATTGCCCCATAGTTGATTTGGCAACCTCAGCCAAAGCATACTACATTCATCAATTAAACTTATATTATGAAGCTGTGAATATTGGTTTTGAGCTATGACGGTCGTAAGTGTAGCGTTTCAGAACATCTAACAGTATGACATCGACAACTAGACTAAGCAGTAAAAAACCACCCAGCAGCACTGAGTTCATAAAACACAACCATTACTACATTCAAAACTAATTTGCCACCTCTTCGGGCAGGTGCCTACCTTTACGATTGTGCCACCAAGCATACAAAGGGCTAGCTATAAAAATACTCGAATATGCTCCCATTGTAAAACGGCTCTTCCGTACTTTACGTGCTAAATTTGAATTTAAATAGATAATTATCCTTTAAAATCAAGGTTTACAGGCACTTATAGATGAAATTTAATGAATTTGATATTTATAAAAGTAATAGTAGCTCGAAGATAAGCACAGCAAGGATTTAAACCTGATTTTTCAAAAAATTTAGCACGTAAAGTACGGAAGAGCCACTTTTTCTTATAAGTAAGAAAATCTTTGAACTGAGCTACGTCTCTTGGAGACAACTCGACCCAACTAATGTTAGACCACTCTAAAAAATATTTTAAGTCCTGACGGTAAGCTTTCTCACTCTTGGGCGCCAAACTCCGAGCTTGCAAAAACTCCTTGACTCTTAACTCTCGAATATCAGTACTTTCTGATGGTGGAGCAATCTTCCCCCCATCCAACGTTGTTAGCTTTGGCTCAGGTATATCTCTCAACGGCATAAAGTACTTAGTGATAAATTTATTACGTACATATTCCAGATAACATAAAATACTTGGTATCGCAAAGCAACAAATTCATATTGTCAGGGAGTATTAAATTTGATATGTGGGCAAGCCAAAAACTATTTTATAGTTAAATTAAACGCCTTCAATACATCTGTTGGAGTGTTCGGGTTTTTTGCTACAGCTGCTCTTATTTCCATGTCCAAACTGCAAGCAAGCTCTTGCAATACTTCGGGTGGAGTTTCAGGGTTTTGTGCTTGTTGACGCTCATTCATTCGATTTTGCTGTGTTAACGATTCATAATTAAACTGTACACCTCACTTTTACGAAACTAAATGTCTCCTGTTACTATTCGTACCAGTAACTCAACTAATGCTCTAGAAACAGGCGCCGCTAAAATATGGCAGTTGTTAGTGGGTGTAAATCAATATGAAGATAAAAACATACCTTGCTTAAATTATTCAGCTCAAGATTGCCAAGGTTTAGCAGATGCTTTACAGCAAGCGACACAGGGATTTCCACAAAAGCAGGTGATGGTTCATCATGATTTTGCTGCGGAACTTCCATACTTAGAAGCAGTTCACGACAGTTTACGAAAAATTGCTACCTCGGCAAAACCTCAAGATACGGTGATATTTTATTTTTCTGGGCATGGAATTATTGATAGTACCGCGCGCGTAGTCCTTTGTTTACAAGATACGCACAAGGATAATTTAGGCGCCACAGGTTTAAGTTTACAGGAGTTGTTACAAACTCTCGAAAATTGCCCAGCACAGCAGCAGGTTGTTTGGTTGGATGCTTGTCACAGTGGGGGAATGACTTTATTGGGCGCCAAAGGAGATAGCAAAAACGAAGAAAATCCTACGAACCAATTAGTAAATTTGTTGCGACAACGCGCGGCTAAAAGTAAAGGGTTTTATGCTTTGTTATCTTGTGACCAAGACCAACTATCTTGGGAGTTTCCAGAATTGGAACATGGATTATTTACGTATTATCTTATGCAAGGGTTGCTTGGTGATGCAGCAGATGTAGAAGGTGTAATAGATGCAGATGGTTTATATAAGTACGTTTATCAACAGACGCTTTCATATATAGATAAGACAAATCAACAATTAAGATTAATTAACCAGCAGAACCGAGGTATTGGAATTACTGAAGCTTATCAGGAATATTCTCTGCAAACTCCTAAGCGAATAGTTGAAGGGGTAGGGCAATTGATTTTGGGTTTAAAAAGTAGTAAAGGTAAACAGCGTCCTTTACGAAGAGCTTTAGTTATTGAGGGACTTCCACCTAGTGATGCTTGTCAAGGAATTATTGAAATACTACGTACTGATGGTAATTTTGACGTAGACTATTTATTTCAACCAGCAACATCGGTTGATTTACGTTCTAGTATAAGTAAACTATTGGAATTGGAACATGGCGCAGTTTTGTTGTACCTGCGCGCGAGTCTTGAAACAACACCTGATGGTGAAACATTACTGGCATTATCTTCAACTCTAAAAATGACTCGTTCGTGGTTAAAAAAACAGTTACAAAAAATACCAAATACACAACAAATTATTATTTTAGATTGTCCAAATTTAATACAGGAATGGGTAGAGACGTTACATGTAACGTCTATACATCATAATAATAAAGGACAATGCGTAATTGCCGCATCACCCCAAGAAAATTTAGAACAATTTACAAATATTCTACTTAATACTTTAAAACAAAGGCGCCATGCATCGGGATTAACAGCAGCAAGTTGGATTACTCAATTACAAATCGAGTTAGCTTCAAATATTAAAGCATACTTTTGGTTATGGGGAACAAAAGGCATTATTGAAATTCTACTAAATCAAACATTGTTCACACATGACAAAGTAAATATAGAAGATATATCTTTAAATTTTGGCACAAATTACCAAAAACTACACGATTTACTCAAATCTGGAAAATGGCAAGAAGCGAATAACGAAACAACACGCATTTTACTTGAGCTTGCTAATCAAAAAACCTATCTGAAGTCAGAAGATATTAATAATTTACCTTATCAAGACGTTCATACTATAGATAGTCTATGGGTAAAGTATAGCGGTGGACGTTTTGGTTTTAGTATTCAGAAGCAAATTTGGGAAAGTTTAAAATCAACCAAACCTAACGATTACGTTTTAGCAATGGTAATTGGTAATGATAATGTCAAATTTGGGGAAATAGGTATTGATTTTGCTAACCGTGTTGGTTGGAGACTTAAGGATAATTGGTTAGATTATGATTGTTTGAACTTTAGTTTAGATGCTGCTATTGGGCATTTACCGTTCTTTAGCTTTACTGAAAACCCTTGGAGAGTAAAAGTTCTAGGGATATGGGAATTTAATAGCATGATTTTAACTGCTCGCTGGTGGCAGGAATGCGTATGTTTATTTAATTGCTTAGATAATCCCTAGATTCAAGATTGCTCGAAGCTAAACATTATTTATTACACATCGCTCTTTTGATAGATTGAGGTCTATAATTCCATTATTAAAATATAATTTAAATGTTACTAGTTGTACAAATAATTAATTAGATTATATCAAACTTTTTGAATTCAATGATAAGTAACAACAATTACTGTTAAATATTCAAATATTAGTGACTCTAATAGAACAAGTTTTAATCAGAGTGTTATGAGTATCGACGAACTTTTATTGAGATACAAATCAGGCGAAAGAAATTTTAAGGGCGTAAATCTGATTGGTAGTTATCTCAATGGTGTAGATTTAAGTGGGGCAAATTTACACGGCGCCACAATTTGTGAAGCAGATTTAAGTCAAGCAAACTTAATGGGTGCTAATTTAACCGAAGCGTCACTTGTTGGCGCAAATCTTAGCGGCGCCGACCTCAGCGGTGCAAATCTAAGTGGCGCAAAATTATATGAAGCAAAACTTACTGGTGCTGTGTTAAATAAAGCAGAATTAAAAATGGCACATTTAATAGATGCAGATTTAACGGCAGCTGAATTACTTGAAGCAAATCTTTACGGAGCATACACCATTGGAGCAACATGGGACGGCGCCATAATGCCTGATGGAAATATGTATGAGTAAATAAGCATAAAGAAATAGGGTTTCGTAGAGACGTATAAACCAGAGGTTTTCCCGCAGGGTATTAATCACGTCTCTACATTTTTACAATACTCTAAAAATAAATGGGTAACGGAATGGTTCATCAGGTTGGGTAAAACAGTGTAGCAGCGCTACAATTGTAAGCCCCCAGTGAATGAGAAATCCAAGTGCAATAAGTGGGAAGAGTAAAATTCCACCAAGTCCAAAGGTAATAAAAGATAAAATACCAATTGGCACACCAATAACGGTTGCCCAAAACCAAACGTTAAAATGGAAGTTTATCGATTCTTTGGCGTTACTTCTAACTACTGGGTCATCGGAAACAAAATAAATTGCAATCGGAACACCTACCGATAAAAACGTTGTACTAAAGAAAATTGCCCCATGACACAGACAGGATAACAGTTTGCGTTTATCAGAATCGTATGAAGTTTGCATCCTGAC
Organism: Calothrix sp. CBUCES-K 9914; assembly: GCF_059640475.1. Taxonomy (NCBI): domain Bacteria; kingdom Bacillati; phylum Cyanobacteriota; class Cyanophyceae; order Nostocales; family Calotrichaceae; genus Calothrix; species Calothrix sp. CBUCES-K 9914. Next base: position 65,175 of record NZ_JBXXZH010000004.1, on the reverse strand, counting down.
AGCTCCTCTATTTGTTTTCTTAAATTAATTGTAACGGGCATTGTCGTAAACCCAGTAGTGAAGCTTACCGTACCTGAACAGTTTTTTGGCTTTTGCTTTAGATAGCTTAATTTTTCTCCCAAATCAAACCAGTACACAGGCGCCGAAACATGGTAATCTCGGTTATGTGTAGTAGCTCTGGTATTATGGACTCATCAATCGAGCAAATTGAGATTGAACTACGTGCGCGCGAACTCAATATCCGCAAAACAGCCTTAGATAAACTTGCTGTTATGAAAGCTGATATAGCCGTACCAGTTATACTTCGTCTTTTGGATGACAAAGACTTTGCGTTACGTCGTTTGGCTGTAATGGGTTTGGGAAATCACAAAAGCGAAGCATCACTACAAGCACTACAAAGAATTATAAATACAGAGAAAGACGATAACGTGCTGTCAGAAGCTGCTAACTCCATATTTGAATTTGGTGAAGTTGCTATTCCTACGCTCGTTGAACTATTTGAACGTTCGAGTAACTGGTTGGTGCGTCAAACGGTTATTTCACTGCTCGTCGAAACCGAGTACTATGAAGCTTTACTCTCAGTGGCAAAGTTAGCACTTGAGGATGAAACTCAAACCGTAGTGGAAGCGGGAATTTTAGGGTTGGGTCAAGTTCTTAAATCCAAAATATCTAACCAAGCTTTAGATATACTCGCACAACTGGCTCTAAGTGAAGATTGGCGAACTCGTTGGAGGGTCGCAATAGCTTTACAATATTCCCAAGACGCGCGTGCTAGAGAGTTAATAACCAAACTTCAACAAGACGAACATTATCGAGTAGTTGCCGCAGCGCTCGAAGTCGCATCTAGCAGGGAAGATTAATCCGAATCTAATTAGAATCTTCATAATATAAAGTAACCCTAAATCTTGCGTTCAAAATTTATTAGGTTTAAGATAGCGCGGTTTGCAATTATACAGATGCGACGCTTTGCTTATGCATCATAATTGCTTGTATATGTAATTCCCTATAGTGATTCATTTAAAAAAATGGCAATTTTCTTTTCAGAAACGCGCGATATAGAACTTACACAAATTGTTCTGCTGTACAAAGCGAACCGTTGGTCTTCGGTGATGAAGCCACACTCATTACACCAAGCCTTGCTAAACTCTCATTATCTCGTTTCCGCGTGGGATGATAGGCAGTTAGTTGGTATCGGTAATGCTATTTCCGATGGTTTTTTAGTTGTATACTATCCACATTTATTAGTACACCCAGACTATCAAGGACAAGGAATAGGCAAGAAGTTGGTGGAAATGTTGAAGTCACATTACGAGGGGTTCCATATGCAAATGCTAGTTGCTGACGGTGAAGCTGTTGCTTTTTATGAAAAGTGTGGGTTTAAGAAAACTGGAAATACTCAAGCCATGTGGATTTATGATAGTAATGAGCATTAGGCGCCTAATTCACCCTTATGCGATAGTTTTTATTTATGTTTAGTCATTTTTCATTCGATATTATTTCGATATTTTATAGCATTATCAGTGTTGATACTATTTTTCGTTTAGCAAAGAATTGGAATTCCGTTTGGGATGATTCTATAACAACAAAAGACAAATTATTAATTCAGCGAACAGCCGCTTTTATTTTAATTCCGGTTGGAGTGTTTCTACACGAACTCGGACATGCAGTTGCAACTTGGCTATTTGGTGGAGAAGTAAGAGAGTTTCAGTGGCGAGTTTTTTGGGGTTACATTGTTCCAGTTGGAAATTTTACTACAGAACAAATTTGGTGGATAGCATTTAGTGGTAATTTAATATCGATATTACTAGGTATTATTGCTATCTTGGCAATATTTTTAGTTAAAAAACAAATTTTAAAAGAATTATTTTATACTTTTGCAAGTGTTGAATTGGTTTACTCGCTAATCTTCTATCCAATTATTTCGTTTACTGGTTTTCGTGGAGACTGGGTAACTATTTATGATTTTTCGATTCAACCATACGCACAAATAACGTTTGTTTTACATGCAGCTTTGTTGTTAGGTTTTTGGTATGGTCATAAAACTAAGTGGTTAGCGAAGTATTTAATCAATAATGCTAAAAATCAACAAGCGTGCGTAGTTATTGAAACACCAAGGATAATATTGCGTGAATTTACAATGGCAGACGTAGATGAATTAGCACGTATTCTAAGTAAAGAAGAAGTAATGCTATTTTCTCCTACTGGCGCCATATCTACTGAGCAAACAGCAGCCAAAATACAAAGTTATATCGATTCATATCAACAGCATGGGTACGGGAAATGGTCAATAATTCACCGTGAAACAGGAAAATTAATCGGGTACTGTGGAATAGCCTTAGAACAAATAGAGCAAAAATACGAGAATGAACTAGGTTATAGATTTGACACTGATTTTTGGCGCCAAGGTTTAGCAACCGAAGCTGCAAATCATTGTTTAAATTATGCATTCGATACATTGCATTTAGAGTATTTACTAGGTATAGTCGAGCCAGAAAATCAAGCTTCTGTAAGAGTGTTACAAAAAATAGGTATGGAATTCGTCAAAGAGTCCCTATGGGGCGACAAAATAGTTCATATATATAAAGTAGATAGAAAAAATACCTTATCTTAAAAAAGAGAGCAAATAATGGTTAGACCAATTCGCATTCTTCTACAAACTACAATTCCCACTACTGAAGATGATTGGAGTATCGCTCGTTTCTCAATGCTACAAGGTTATCTAGCATCGTTACGTGATGAAGCGGGAAATGCTTTGTTTGAGGTATTTGGACGTGATAGGATAACAGATGCTGAAGGTAACGACCCGATACTAAGCTCGCTTGACCAATCTGACTTTGACGAGCTTTGGTTATTTGCCTTAGATGTTGGTGGAGGATTAAGCGAAAAAGATATAGCAGGTATTAATGCATTTCGTCAACGCGGTGGTGGTATATTGACAACGCGCGACCATCAAGATATGGGATGTTCGATGTGTGGCTTAATAGATATTGGTGATACTCATTACTTCCACACCAAAAACCCCGACCCAGATACAGCGCGTTTAATTCGTGATGACCCGTATACAGCTTATATTAATTTCCCCAACTATCACTCTGGCGCCAACGGTGACTATCAAAAAATAACCGTACTTGAACCTATCCACGAACTCTTTAAAAACCCCAACTCACCATCAGGGTTTATAGAATACTTTCCAGCACATCCACATGAGGGAGGTATCGGGGCGCCTGCAAATAATAAATACGCGCGTGTAATAGCAAGAAGTAAGAGTAAAATAACAGGACGCGACTTCAACTTAGTAGTAGCCATCGACCATCATCAAGACAGCGCAGGAAATAATTTAGGACGTGCCGTTACAAACTCCAGTTTCCATCACGTAGTAGATTATAACTGGGACATTGAAAAAGGTTGCCCCAGTTTTGTCGATGAACCACCCGGAAACGGAATGAAAAATGAACCGCGCGCGCTAGACGACATCCACGCTTACGTCAAAAACGTCGCATTGTGGTTAGCAGGATAAAGCAAAATAGTAAATAATTATATATAGGACTTACAATACTGTCACAATCAAGAGTCGGTGCGTGACGCTATAAGTCTTATATCTACACTGAAATTTCCTTATAGCGTCACGCACCCTACGGTTTTTATGTTTCACTCGCGTAAGTCTTGTTAAATTAGAATAAATATTATAAAACCAACTTGTAATAGATATACGACTATGCCATCACCATTACCAGGCATGAACCCTTATCTAGAAAATCCAGAGTTTTGGTCAGAATTTCACAGTCGTATGATTGTAGCAATTGCTGACGCACTAGATGATAGCCTCAGCAGAAGTTACCGCGTTGCTGTAGAAAAGCGTGTATACCTCAGTGATGATGGTGATAATGTACTACTTGGAATTCCAGATGTATCTGTTACTGCTTCTTTACAAAGTACAACACAAACAGCTACCTTACAACTAATTACCCAACCGCTTAATATTGAAATTCCAATTGCAGAGGAAGTACAAGAGCGGTTTTTGGAAATTCGTGAAGGCGCCACTGGAAATGTGATTACAGTTATCGAACTAATATCGCCAAAAAACAAGCGTACTGGTGAAGGACGTAGTACTTATTTACAAAAACGACAAAAAATCTTAATTAGTGCAACTCATTTGATTGAGATAGATTTATTGAGAGGTGGTGAAGCTTTTCCAATGAACGGCGCCGCTACTTCCGATTATAGAATTATGATTAGTCGTAGTTATCAACGCCCAAAAGCACAACTATACGCATTTAACTTGCAACAAATAATACCAAGTATTCCAGTTCCTTTACGTTTTGGTGAAGATGAACCAGTTTTAGATTTACAATCTTTGTTGCATAAAGTATATGACCGCGCGAGATTTGAGCTAGGTATTGATTATAAACAAGCTTGTACACCTAAACTGTCTAAACAAAATGAAGCTTGGTTACGAAGTATAATTTTGTAGGATTGGGTAATAACCGCCAATCTCAAATTTCTCTGTGTCTCTGTGGTAAGAAAATCTTAAAGATGCTTCGTTCACTACTCATGACAAGAGTGAGAAGTATAATTCTTGTGGGGTGAGCATCCAAGCAAACACCCTAGCTTCTGGAACGGGCAAGGATGCCATTGGTGTCAAGTTAAGGTTGGCGCCCATACGTCAACGATAGGTTTTGTGATGAACGAGGTATAAACATGAACTTTTTGCAAAATTTTATACTTAAGCTGCAAGCGATGCAGATAAAAAAAGTACTAATAGCCGCTCTTCAAGTTCATTTTTTGTTCCTTTCAAACGCAAATTTTAAGCATAAATCCTTATTGACGTAGTAGGTTTTAGCTTAACTTGACGCTAATGGCAAGGATGCCCACTCCACATTCCGGGAGAAGTAAATTTTTGGAAGTCCTTCTAGCGCATTCCTAATTTATCCATCACTTTCCATAAGTTACGTCGCCTTTGATGGTCAACTTTCCAATTTTTAAGTAAGTTATTATAATCTTCCGGCGCCAGTTCCAAAAGTGCTGTCATCCATTGTCCATGTTGAGTATAATCTGAGCCTTGCGAGTCTTCTGGTTTTGGTACAAAGTTTTTTAAATGCGTTTTCCAATAAGTTATTACTCTTTCCCACAAATCTGTTGGTGCATATTGTTGTAGGTAAGTTCGCCGAGAAGCATCATCCGGCGCCGATAAATCTTTTGGTCGAATTACTACTTGATAAAATTTGGGGTAAGGTGGTTTACCTTGATAGTGTATCTCAGCTAAATCTTTTGTTAGCAAACGCAAAACATCATATTCCTCACCCAAGTCTCTTTTATCCCCAGATAAATTATCTAACCAGTGCGTAATTTGCTGTTGAAACCAAGTAGCTCCTTTTTCAGGGGTTACAATGCTATCTAGTAACCAATGTAACCACCAAATATCAACCGTTTTAGGTGTTGCATAATATTGATAATATATTTTTGGTTTTGCAGATTTTATTATATATTGGCGCCAGGATTCAAACAAAGCTTGGCGTGTATTATCTGAAACAGGTATTTCAGTAAACGCTTTAAACATACTTGACCAATTTGCACAACAGTCAAAAGCAATTTGCTGAATTTCCAAAGCATTTACTCGTTCAGTGTCTCCTAACTTTTGAACTGTTTGCTGATAATAGTCAAGTAAAGTTTTTTCGTCTCCCCAACGCTCGGCACCGTAATGGAATCCACCAAGAATTGTATATAATAATGAAGTTTCTGGCGCCCAAGGATTCTTCACTTGTTGTATTTTTAACAACGCATTGAAAGTTTCGTGAATTGCAGCAAGACTTTCTTGATATTCCCGTTTAGCTAATAAATCCTCAATTACTATCAAACCATTTTCCCATTGCTGCGGTATAGTTTCCCGAAGATTATCTATATATTTCTCTGGTGCATAACTTTGAATTGCCTCCATATAAAATTGATGCCAAGGAGAGTGAGCATTTTCTAGTACTTGTTTCCACATCGAACTCTCTTTACTAGCAGTTATTCCAGTTAAAATTAACTGTTTTTGTGTATCGGGTAACTCTAAACAAAATTCAACAAGAGTGTCTTCTTCTAAAACTACATAAGAAAATTTTTCTTCCCATTCTCTTATTTTTTGAACAAACCTAAAACCATTTTCTCCTTCTTCCTGTACTGATAACCATTCCCACTGCAATAAGCAATTTGTGATAGCGGGTTCTAAAGGAATACCATTATGAATATCCATCCAGTCAGGTATACCGTTTGATATTTCACTTTCTGCTTCCAATAAAGGTAAAGCAAAACCATCATCATGATTAAAACCATTTTTAAAAGCGCTTTTTACCAGTGGTTTCATCCTTTCGGCAACTTCTTCTAAATCTTCTACCAAGGTGCAATTATCAAAGTAAGGTTCTTCCCAACGCGCTTCTTGAGCTATATATTTTCCTTCTTCCTGTGCTGCCTCATCAATAATATCATTCCATTCTTGCCACAATTCAGACCATGTTTGGGCTGCTTTTGCAAGCGAAGTTAGTGGTGCTTTACTGGTTGTTGTCTGCTCAACTGTTTGAGATGAAGTCATTATTTGGCTTAAAGTCTCTTGTGTATTGGGTTGGAGTTGAGCTAAAGCAGTTAAGCGCTGTTCTTCAGATAAAGTAGCAAATAACACATCAAGTAACTGAGAAATTTCATTTTCGGTTAGTGCTTTAATAACGTGCGAACCAAGGGGAATTTGTGATTCGACATTACCAGTAGAAGTGCTTTGATTCTTTTTCGGCATCTTGGTAGAACTCCTTTCACATTATATATAAAGCTTATTTGAAGGGGAAACTATAATTATTACTGTGAAGCATTATTTAACATTCGAGAGTTTCAAGCGTCAGGGGGTAAGACCTATCGTTCGCTCCTATATCTGCTTGATGATATGGATTTAGATGTTATAATTAGGAGAAAATAAGTCTTGATGCTTTTGAAAGAGGAAAAACAAAATGTCACTAAAAGAAGTACTTCAAGAAAAACGAGAAGAAATTATTAGTATTGCTGCTAAACATGGAGCTTATAATCTTCGTATATTTGGTAGCGTTGCTAGAGGCGAAGAGAGAGAGAAGAAAGCGATATAGATTTTTTAGTTGATTATGATTTAAACAAAATATCATCTTGGTTTCCTAGCGGTTTAATCATAGATTTAGAAAAAATTTTAAATCGTAGAGTGGACGTATTAACAATCAAGTGTTTACATGATTTAATAAAAGATAAAGTCTTAAGAGAAGCTATCTACTTATGAAGGAAAGTCGCGTATATCTAATCCACATTCGTGATTGTATAAATAGAATAAAACAGTACACAGTAGAAGGAAAAGAGGTATTTTTCAATGATATCAAAACTCAAGATGCCGTATTGAGGAATGTTCAAGTTATGTGTGAGTCTGTACAAAAGCTACCAAACGATATAGTTCACCGTGTTATGAGTGCTGCACTTTCAACTCGTCCTGAATGGGTTATTGAAAATTCTCGGCGCCGTGCCGAAAGTATAATGAATGCTGGTAAAGCTGAATACTATCATCATACGGCAGAGTGCTTAAAGAAAACTCGTGCTGGATATGTTGCATCTAACAAGCAAGCAGAATGGAGACAATATTATAACGAGTTGCTCTCAGTTCATAGTCGCAAAAGCAAGTTATGGGGTTTTTGAAGCAAATGTGATTTGTTAAGTTATGTAAATTTGTTTGAGTTATGGAAAATTTTGCATAAAACATCCCTACTTCCTTCGTAAACAACTTGGTAGTTGTGGGGATAACACCTAAAACGACCCTGAAAACGAGTTTTAGTAGGAGGTTTCGATGTGTCAATTAGCTGAACAACTGCGACAGTTGGCGATGGAAGCGCAAAACAACCCCTCCAATAGTGTCGCTAGACGTAAAGCCTTAAATGATTTGGTTAAATTAATTCAATGCTCTGGACAGTTGAGTAGACAAAAAAGATGGTCGCAGTTACCTAACTTTGAGGAAGTATATCAAGAGGCAGTTAATGATGCTTTTGTAAAGTTCTGTAAAGGTATAGATAATTACAATCCTCAATATCCGGTGATGGCATGGGTAAATCATATATTTAGGTGGTGCTTTCTAGATGCGGTGAATAGATACCGTACACGTACACCAATATCTTCCTTTGATGAGGAAGCAGCAGAAGAGAAGCTGTTTAAAGATTTTGTTGAAGGTGAAGAAGAAAGCAAAGAAGATGTTAAGTTATTTAGAGATTTTATTAAAAGTGACCCAGAAGGTATTTTGCGAAATTTGCATATTAGAAGAGATAAAAATACTAATTTACAAATAATTTTGATGTTTCTTTGTGAGGGTAAAGAATGGAAAGATATATCTAGAACATCAGGTCATCCTATTCCTACACTTTCAAGTTTTTATCAAAGAAGCATAAAAAAGCGTAATGTCGTTGAGTATTGTCGTAAATATTTACAGTAGACCATAGCAGCAATTAAATCAATACAAGCAGGTAAGTCATTATGAACATAAGTACTCGACAAGATAGTTTTAAGGTCTTTTTATCTTATTCAGCACATGATGTTGCTAGAAAACAAAGTCAAGGTATATCTAGTACCGAAGCAACAAGAAAAGTTTACCTTAACTCTTTAGCTATCTACGCTGTAGAGTATTATTTAAATTGTATGAGTTTTGAAACAGTTAAGGATAGAGACAATAATCAAAATCCTTGGATGCAAAGTTTAATTAATGTAGCAGATGTAGAAGTTAAAAATATTGGTAAGCTAGAGTGTTTACCTATTTTACCAAATACTAAACATTGCAAAATTTCACAGGAAGTTGCTTCCGACCGTGTAGGATATATATTTGTGCAAATTAATTCATCTTTAGACGAAGCGCATATTATTGGATTTACACCTAGTGTCAGCGTTCAGGAGGCGCCCATTGTTGCGTTAAATCAATTACAATCAGTAGATGATTTACTAGAATATTTAACTCAAAAAGAACAAGCAGCAGTTGTAAACATTCGTGAATGGATGCAAGGAGTGATTACAGAAGGTTGGCACAATCTTGAAAATATATTAAATCCACAGCAGTTAATTTTCGCAAGGAGTCCCAGATTTTGTATTACACAAGCTAAAAAGATTGATGTGGGTTTACAACTAGATAGTACACGTATTGCATTAGTTGCACAAGTGACCTCAGAAAATGAAAACACAGTTAATATTGCAATTCAAGCTTATCCTTTAGAAGGTACATACTTACCTCAAGGATTAGAGCTAATTGTCAATGATGAAAATGAAGAAAACGTTTTGAATGCAACTTCTAGAGAACATGATAACTGGGTTGAAGTCTCACTAAGTGCCCAAGCTGGAGAAAAATTTAGTGTAGACCTTTGTTTAGGAGAGTCGAAAGTCACACAAGAATTCATTGTGTAATAACGTGTAGTAGAGACGCGATTAATCGTGTCTCTACAATGCACGAATTTTATAAAATATTTTAATATTAAACCATTTATGAAAAAACTAGTTGTTCTCAAATTTGACGGCGCCTTAAAATCAGGTTTTAGAGTCAATTTAACAATTAGTAACGAAGGTGAAATACCAAAGTTAATTATTAGTGCTAAATTACCATCAGCACGCGCGATAATTCAACATTCTCAAGCTTGGTGTAATATATATCGTAGTTTATACGGAGAATTTCGGATTCGACCTCTCGGTGCAAAGAATGTAAATATTGAAGCTCTAAACCAAGACTTGAGTCAAAAATCGCAAGAACTAATTAACACTTTAAATACTTGGTTAGCATCAGATTCTTTTATTCAAGTCAAGAATTGTTTGGAAAAATTAAATATTGAAGATGAGATACGAGTAATTATTGCTACTAGTTGTCAAGAATTACGTAAGTTGCCTTGGCATTTGTGGAATGTTTTACAAAAATACCCAAAAGCTGAAGTTGCTTTAAGCGCACCTGATGCTGAACGTGGGGAACGCATTTACCGAGACAAAGCCAGAATACTAATTATTCTTGGTGATAGTACAAGTATAAATGTCGAAGCTGATAAAGAACTTCTTCAAGAATACTGTAAAAATGGTGAAATAATTTTACTCAAAGAACCATCGCGCGAAATTTTAATTGACCATCTACGCGATAATGCTGGATGGGACATGTTATTTTTTTCAGGACACTCTCGAACTGAAGGAACTCAAGGACGTATATTTCTGAACAAACATGATAGCTTGAAGATGCTAGAATTAAGAGATGCGATGCAAATAGCTATCAATAAAGGATTACAGATAGCATTTTTTAATTCTTGTGATGGTTTAGGCATAGCATTAGAGTTAGAACAGTTAAATATACCCCAAGTTATCGTAATGAAAGAACCTGTGCCAGATAAAATAGCACAGGAATTTTTAAAGTATTTTTTGCATGAATTTACTGGTGGTCAGTCGCTATATCTCTCTATCAAAAAAGCGCGCGAATGCTTGCGTAATAATTATGATGTCACTTTTCCGTGCGCTAGTTGGCTACCTGTAATCATCCAAAACCAATTAGAAACACCACCCACTTGGCAAAGTTTAGGAATAATTTCTTTATGTCCTTACCGGGGTTTAGAGATATTTCAAGAACAACACGCGGAATTTTTCTTTGGACGAGAAGCTTTTGTTGAAGATTTGTTGACAGATATCGCCCGTAAACCTTTTGTTGCTGTAGTCGGCGCCTCTGGTAGTGGAAAATCTTCTGTAGTGTTTGCTGGCTTAATTCCCAAGTTACGTGGTCATAATCAAAATTGGCAAATAATTTCGTTTCGTCCAGGGAATAAACCATTTGAATCTTTAGCTATCGCTTTAAAGAAGGGAGAAAGTGTAGTCAAGCTAGAAAATTATTTAAAAAGTAATATCTCCACACTACAAAATATTCTTAAACAACGAAACTTTTTATCTAATATCTTACTCATTATTGACCAATTTGAGGAAATCTTTACGCTTTGCTCAGATGCCGAAGAACGTAAGATGTTTATCGATGGTTTACTGCAAGTAGTAAATAACTCATCTACATTCACTTTATTAGTTACTATACGGGCAGATTTTTTGGGCAAAGCCATATCTTACGAACCTTTGGGTAAAACTTTGCAAAAATATCCACCTTCTTTACTGGCGCCAATGAACCGTCAGGAATTAGAGAAGGCAATTACACAACCTGCGTCAAAGTATTATGTAGAATTTGAATCTGGTTTGGTTAATAAGTTAATAGATGACGTTGGGGATGGAGAAGGTAGTTTACCTTTGCAGCAGTTTGCTTTAACTCAACTTTGGCAAAAACAACGTCCCGGTAAGTTGACGCATCAAGCTTATCGAGAAATTGGTGGAGTTAGGGAAGCTATAGCTAACCATGCTGAATATGTTTACCGACGTTTGAGCAAAGAACAACGGAAAATGGCACCAAATGTATTTATTCAGTTAGTACAACCTGGAGAAGGTACTGAGGATACTCGACGGGTTGCTACAAAACAAGAAGTAGGAGAACAAAATTGGGAATTAGTGCAGCATCTAGCTAATTATAGATTACTAGTGACAAATTGTAATCAAGATAAAAATCAAGAAGAAACAGTAGAAATAGTCCACGAAGCTTTAATTCGAGAATGGGGAACTCTTCGTAATTGGATTCAAGATAACCGTGAATTTAGAACTTGGCAAGAAAGATTAAAGCTAGAGGTGCGAGAATGGCACAATAATAATTACGATTCTGGAAGATTATTACAGGAAACACCGTTAAGTATCGCGTTAAGCTGGTATAATCAGCGTGCGTCTGAGCTAACTCAAGAACAAAAAACCTTTATTCAAGCAAGTGTATCTAAACAAAAAAAGAAACAAAGAGAAACAAAAATCAGGCGTAGATTAACTATTTTTGCCCTAGCTTTTGGCTTGGTAACAGTTTCTATATTTGCTGGACTCAATGAAATTCGCAGGACTGATGCAGAAGTTGCTAGATTAAGTATTATATCAGAAAAGTATTTTGCAAGAAATGACCAAGAAGCTGCTTTAACACAAGCTATCAAAGCTGGGAGACAATTAAAAAGTATTTGGCAACCCTGGATAACCTCAGCAACCCAAATGCTGACTGTATTTACATTACAAGAGACTGTATACAACTTTCAAGTCAAAACCCTGAAAGGACATACAGATATAGTTTTTGGTGTCAGCTTTAGTCCAAATGGTAAACTACTTGCTTCTGCATCAAGCGACAAAACTATCAAACTTTGGGATACTGCAACAGGTAAACAAATTCAAACGATACAGGATGCTCATAATTCTAGCGTCAGAAGTATCAGCTTTAGTCCAAATGGTAAAATCCTCGCTTCCGCATCTACAGACAAAACAATAAAACTCTGGGATATTACAAATAGTAAATATATTAAACCAATCATAACCTTAAAGGGACATACAGGCGCCGTTTTTCGAGTCAGCTTTAGCCCAGATGGTAAAACCATTGCTTCTGCATCTACAGACAGAACAATAAAACTCTGGGATGTTAAAACTGGTAAAGTAATTATAACTCTAACAAGTCACAATGATGCAGTTTTTGGCGCCTGCTTTAGTCCAGATGGTAAAACTATTGCTTCAGCATCTGCTGACCAAACACTCAAACTTTGGGATATTGAAACTGGTGAAGTAATTATAACTTTTAAAGGACATACATCTCAGGTTTGGGGTGTCAACTTTAGTCCGGACGGTAAAATGCTTGTTTCTGCATCTTGGGACAAGACAGTGAAGTTGTGGGATATAAAAACTGGCGAAGAAATTAAATCTTTTTTAGGACACCTAGACGCAGTTTTTGGTGTGAGTTTCAGCCCAGATGGTAAAATTATTGCTTCTACATCCTCATCCAAAGACACAACAGTAAAACTCTGGGACGTTAATAGTGGTTCCGAAATAAAAACTTTTAAAGGACATACAGACTCAGTTATTGGCATCAGCTTTAGTCCAGATGGTAAAACATTTGCTTCAGCGTCTACAGATAGAACAATTAAACTGTGGAATATTAAAACTCCTTCGGATATTAAAACTTTACACGAAAATGCAGATAAGATTACTGCTATCAGTTTTAGTTACGATGGTAAAACTATCGCTACTTCAAATGATAATAATATAATAAAATTATGGGATAATGATACAAAATATGAAAAAAAATCTCTGAGTGGACATACAGCATTAATTAATGCTATAAGCTTTAGCCGAGATGGTAAAACCCTAGCTTCTGCCTCTTGGGACAAAACAATAAAATTATGGGATATTAATACAGGTAAAGAAATTAAAACGTTTAAAGGGCATAAAGAAGCTGTTTTTGGCGCCAGTATCAGTCCAGACGGCAAAACTCTAGCTTCCGCATCTGAAGACAAGACAGTAAAACTCTGGGATATTTATACAGGTAGAGAACTGAAAACCTTTAGTGGACATAAGTCTAGCGTCATAAGCGTTACCTTTAGTCTAGATGGAAATACTTTAGCTTCGACATCAAGTGATACTACGATAAAACTTTGGAATATTAATACGGGAAAGGAAATTAAAACTCTTAAAGGACATACTTCCCATGTTTGGAATGCCAGCTTTAGTCCGGACAGAAAAACTCTTGTATCTACTTCTCGTGACCGAACATTAAAAATATGGGATATAAATACAGGACAAGAAATTAAAACCCTTAAAGGTCATACAAATTTGGTATATGGCGCCAGTTTTAGTCCGGATGGTAAAACGCTTGCTTCTGCATCCAGTGACAAGACTGTAAAACTTTGGGATACTAACACTGGTTCTGAAATCAAAACTCTCAAAGCACATCAAGGTGCCGTTATTGGAGTTAGCTTTGGTCAGGATGGTAAAACCCTTACCTCTATATCTAATGATAATACAATAATTTCGTGGAATTTTAATTTAGATGATTTACTCGCGCGCGGATGTCAGTCAATACAGAATTATTTGCATAATGACCCTGATGTAAATTCTAATGATAGGCGCCTATGTAACGATATTAAACGTGATTATTAAAAAAGGTTTTCTTGAGAAATTCAGTTTCTTAGTCCTAGTTGCATAAAAACATTCAAGTAAGAGCGTATTTATATATGAAGGCTGCTGGTGATACCGTTACACACATCAGTGTCTGCTACAGCCTAGTAATTTTATTATCTTTTATTTTTCAAAATATGCAATAGAAATATTTGCTTGCAAAGATGTTGTGCCTTCATCTTTACAGGGTTGTTTTTTGCATGTTGACCCAAAATTTTGAACCAGGACTTTCTATAATGAAACTAAAATCTCAACTACTCGGCGCCTTATTTTTTATCGTTAATATCTCTGCTGTAATTGTAACGGTGCCTTTGTCACCCCTTCTGGGCGCGGATACAAGTAATGACAATTTTACCCAGGCAAGTGCTAAGTCAATAAAAGTTTTGACAATTCTAAACCCTGGAGACTGCACTCCGCCAAAAAACCGTAAACCTGCCAATATTTCAAGAGCAAGAAATAATTCCTGCTCAAATATCTCACGTTGATCTTCAAGTATTATTAGTCCGGGGAAGCGCTCGCTACTCTTCACCAGACTTGTTTTTTATTCAGCTAATCGTAATTCTTTTGGGGTTTTACACTCCTGTGTTATTTCCAAGGTTTTCTGACTCAAACCTTCCCTAACATACTTAATCTATCTATGAAATTAAAATGCACTCGTTTTTATTGTAAATTAGGCTTGTTTGAGAAGATGTTTTACTAAATTGTCCTTTACCATCATTTGACGCAACACTTCCATCAAAAACTCTTGAGCTTCTTGTTGACTCAAGGTTTGAACTTGGTCTTTCAGAGTTTGTAAGCGGAACTGCTGTTCTAAGGTCAATTCATTGGGGAAATTCATTATTCACTCCTAGTTAAATTATTAAATTGCTCGTAAACAGTAAGCATGGCTAGTATTTAAGCACTAAAGTGCTTATTACGATTGTTTTTGCTACTTTGCTTTAGTTTAACATGCAGTTACTAGTTTTGTCTACTTTGTCAAGCGATAATTAATGATGGCAACAAAAGTTTACAATTAGGTATTCCATTGAGAGGTAAGTTTTTTATGAGGCGCCGCTTGCTGTAATCTGCACTTCAGCAGGTGAGGTAATCAACCAATATAAGAGTTGAAAGCAGATTGTAAACAGGTGTAATGTTAAGTAATAAGGTTAAGAACAAATGAAAGTTGACACATCACTCTCAGGAATTAGGTATAGGAGTCAAAAGTTAGATGGATGCATTAGAATTTTTCCGGTTGAGTGCGGGCAAGTGGAAATCTTCGCGGGTTACACACCACCTTGCTTTTAAGCGTTCGGAGACAGGGGAATCTGAAATTTTAGTGGAAACACTGGCAGCAGATGACCCTGAAATTATTGAATTGTGTAAAATGCACGATATAGACCCCACTTTATCGATAGGTGGTTCGCGCGTGCGTTGGCTAGGAACAATGGCGTGGGATAGAGAGGGTGAAGAAAACCACGAGGGTAAAACAGTATTTGCAATTGTGCCAGATATAGATAATCCTCGTAAGGGTAGATTGTTACGTGAACGCGGTTATGCAGAAATTATGCCTGTGGTTGGTCAGTTCCATATGGATGAAGAAGACGGGTTGGTATTAACTACTGATTATGAAACTATGAGTTCGATAGAACGATTCTGGTTCTCAGGTGGTAATATGCGAATGCGTACTAGTACTGTCAAGCGCTTTGGTGGTTTTAGCACTGCATCATATTGCGTTGAAAGTCGCGTTGATAGTGACGATAAATCAACTGAAGCAAATAATGTGGCGCCGCAATATGCTTCGGTACTAGGTTGGTAAAATATAATATTATGTTAGATTCTCGAAAAATTCAATAAGTCGGGAATCTAGCAATTTTGCAATATTCATGATACAGAATACAAGTTTACATTTCAATAATTCTTATCAGCGTGGTTTTGAGTACCTGCAAATGGTGCGGGGTTTTGCTCTGGAGTCGCGAATGGTTGATATAATGGAGAACTTGCGCGATAGTACGGTGATTTGTAATTGGATTGGTCAAAATATAGACGCAGTTAATGCTCTATTAAATACTTATTTACAAGCTTGCCACGAATGCTTTTATCCTGAAGAACGTCGTGATATTCAAATTTTTGCAGTTCCTTTAGCGCAGTCGTTAGGTATAGATGGACTATGTAATATTTGGATGGCGCCGACGACTATTATAATTGATGTTGGAAGAATTGCACCAGAAGATTGGTTTGGTTTGGTGACACATGAGTATGCTCACGCACATCTAGGAAGTGTAGGACATAATCAGGAATTTGCGAACGTTTTATTTCATTTGTGTTTAGGGTTAGGATTTCCTCTACCTGTATGGGAAGCTCTTACGATGGAAAAAAGTTTGCGAAGCTGGCCTTACTGTCGGTCAATAACAGACCCATTAGCTTTTTGGCGTGGTGAAATTGATATATATGATATTTATTATAATATTTAGTTATGTTAGCGATTAACAGCAAATAGTAATTGTTTTGGTGTTAAGTGAATAATGATTCGCTGCTTCTCCTGAGTAGAAAACTTGCATGTACATGGAGAATGTTTTACATGGCACTTCCATTATTGACTTATTCACCCTCTTCACAAAATCAGCGTGTTTCTGGGTATGAAATTCTTGGTGATGAACAACCGAGAATTTTTACAACCGATAACTTACTAACCGCATCTGATATGGATACGTTGATACTAGCAGCGTATCGGCAAGTATTCAACGAACAGCAAATGCTTGCTTATAACCGTCAAACTTTTTTGGAATCACAACTCAAAGCTGGTCAAATAACAGTTAGAGATTTTATACGGGGACTTGCGACATCTGATACTTTCAAAAGACGTAATTACGACAGTAACAGTAATTATCGTTTCGTGCAAATGTGCATCCAGCGTATTCTTGGACGTGAAGTTTATAACGAACGAGAAAAACTCGCATGGTCAACTGTACTAGCTACCAAAGGTCTTAAAGCTTTCATTGATGATTTACTCAACAGTGAAGAGTATCTAAACAGCTTTGGTTATAATACAGTACCATATCAGCGGCGCCGAATTTTGCAGCAACATAAAAGTGGTGAGCTTCCATTCGCGCGTATGGCTCGTTATGATAAACACTATCGAGACACACAACCGCGCGGACACATTTACCGCTTTACTGATACAGTCAAACCATTTAGTCTAGAAACCTTCTTGCGAGAAGCGGATTTCAGGGCAGCAGGTGGGGTAGTAGCAATCTTCGTAGGGATTATTGTACTCACTTTGCTAATCAGCTACGGACTCAATCCAGCATAATACCTCGTAGGGTGCGTCAAAGCGATTAGAGTCTTCAATAAAACGAAAATCATCTGCTTTGACGCACCATTCATCCAGAGTGTCGGTGCTCGTAGTAACTTACGCTCGGCGCCAACCAAACAGAATTAAAGACATGAAGCACTACCAAGACCAGCACTCTTCGTGCTTACAACGAGTATATACGTGAAGTTTCGTTAATTTTTATAATAATTATGAGATTAAGCTACACCTACTCCTTTAAGATATCTTTTGAACTTGTTAATTTTAGTTAACCTCACGGAGTGTAGTTGTGGCATTACCTCTACTAGATTACGCACCAAAGAGCCAAAACCAACGTGTTGAAGGCTACGAGGTAGGAAACGACGATAAGCCCAGAATATTCTCGACAGATAACTTGTTATCTTCGGATGGCATAGGTGTTCTAATAGAAGCAGCTTACCGTCAGATTTTCTTTCATGCATTTGCGGCTGACCGCGAAAGATTCCTCGAATCCCAACTTCGCAACGGACAAATTACCGTGCGCGACTTTATTCGTGGACTAGTGCTTTCAGATAGATATAGAAGAAGCTTCTACGACCTCAATAGCAATTACCGCTTTGTTGAACAAACTGTACAACGTGTACTTGGACGCGATGTATATAGCGAGCGAGAAAAAATCGCTTGGTCAATTGTAGTTGCAACAAAAGGTATTCGCGGCTTTATTGACCAACTGCTTGATAGCGAAGAATATTTAGATAACTTTGGCTACTCGACAGTTCCTTACCAACGTCGTCGTAACTTGCCTGGACGTGCAGAAGGTAGTGAATTACCTTTCAACATCAAGTCTCCACGTTACGAAGACTACACCCGCGCGAAACTTGGTTTCCCTCAAATTATCTGGCAAACCGAAGTACGTCGCTATATACCTCAAGAGAAGAAGGCGAAAGCTGGCGACCCCGCAAACTTCTTGAATATGGCGCAAAGCTACGGTAATATTGGCAATAACCCACAACGTTTGTCACCTTACAACGTTGACTTTCAAAAAGATGTTCCTTATCGTCAAAAATCTGGCATAAGATAACATCGCGTCGCATAATATCTAAATATCTTAAAAATTGGTCATTAGTCATTAGCCAAGAATCAAGAGTTAAGAGTTGTCTTTCAACTTTCAGCTTTCGGTTTAGGGCTTGAGACTAATGACCTTGGTTTTTGCTTAAATAAGCCAGGTTTTTCTGATGAAATTATTATTATAAATCTTTTTATGTATTTACAGTATTTAATAATTAGTAGTTTTGTGAAATATAAAACTTTTATTCATTTCTTAATCAATAATTAATAGCTTAATAAACTTAACTAGTTAATGTTCAATTATTGTTTTAAATATCAGTACTCAAAAATATTGTTACTAATTGTTGTCAAGTATCCTGTTTTTACAATATTTTAGATACTCATTATCAAATTTGTGGGATTAATTGTATGCCTTATTACTAGAGATAATCAAGAGCTATTATAAAACAATTAAAAAATTATAAAGCCAGTGGGTTTAAATATATTAAGTTTTACGCCCTTATTTATGCACCTAATTTATTATCAAATTTGATGTACCTTATGACAAACAGCCTTGATAGTCGTCCTTTGACCACAGATTTGTCTGCAAATAGTCTAAATGCCACACAGAATACTACAGGCGCTGATCTACAGATAAGTGCGGTTCAGCAACTATCAACACGTAGTTCATCTGACTCTGACACAGTAGAGTTAGTTGGACGTGCAGTATTGAATGCCGATACTTTTGCATTAGGCGCCACTTCTGGACAATTTCTCAACCTGAACAATGATGGTACAGTAGGCACTGCGACAAACTTTAACGGTCGTACTTTTCCATTCTCCAGTCCCGACGGGCAACCAGTGCAGGGTTTTTCTGCTGTTCTTCCTGGCCCTGTGGAAGGTACTTATCTGGTAATGGTAGATAACGGTTATGGGGCGAAAGCAAATTCTCCAGATTCTTTGTTACGTTTTTATGCTGTCGAGCCAGATTTTACAACAGGTCAGGTGTATCCTGTAAACTTGCAAACAGGTGCCCGTTTAGATAGCTTCAACCAAGACAGTTTCTTCCAACTCAACGATAAAAACGGGAAACTCTTAGGTATACAGAAAATAGTCGCTGACGGTGATATTTACCCAGGTAGCACAGCTATTCAACCGAATGGTATCCCTGTTGACAGCAGTATTAAGCAAAATCGCTTACTAACAGGCGCCGACTTTGATTTAGAATCGTTCCGTCAAACACCTGATGGTACTTACTGGTTTGGTGAAGAATTTGGCCCCTATTTACTGCACGTTGATGCTAATGGGACGTTAATTCAACCGCCTTTTTCAACTCCCAATCTTTTACCGTTAAACACTCGTGACGGACAGGTGCCAATTGTAATTGGACATCGAGGCGCCAGTGGACTAAGACCAGAACATACACTAGCATCGTATGAATTAGCAATCGACCTAGGGGCAGATTACATTGAACCAGATTTAGTATCTACAAAAGATGGTGTTTTGATTGCCCGTCACGAAAATGATATTACTGGCACGACAGATGTTGCGAACCGTCCAGAATTTGCTGACCGTAAGACAACTAAAGTCATTGACGGACAAGAAATCACAGGTTGGTTTACAGAAGATTTTACTTTAGCAGAAATCAAAACGCTGCGTGCGAAAGAGCGTTTACCTTTCCGTGACCAATCGTTCAACGGTCAATTTGAAGTTCCCACCTTCCAAGAAGTTATTGATTTAGCGAAACGCAAGAGTCAAGAAACTGGACGAAAAATTGGTATTTACCCCGAAACTAAACACCCTACCTATTTTAGCCATCCTACCTACGTTTCTAGTGTCACCCCTGGTCCAGAATCTCTAGCTCTAGAAGAACCATTGGTTGATATTCTCAAAGCTAATGGCTATAACAGCAAAGATTCAGCCGTTTACATCCAGTCTTTTGAAGTGGGTAATTTGAAGAAACTCAACACCATGATTGATGTGCCGTTGATTCAATTACTTGATGCTACCGATGTTAACCTTGATGGTAGTTTAATTGAGACTAGACCTTACGATTTTGTGGTTAGTGGTGACGCGCGTACTTATGGTGATTTGCGCTCACCTTCAGGTTTGGCAGAAATAGCCACCTATGCTGATGGAATTGGACCTTGGAAACGAATGATTGTCTCAGTTAAAGGTGTAGATCAAAATGGTGATGGTAAAGCCGATGATGTAAATGGTGATGGTCAAGTTAACGATGCCGATAAAACTTTAACGGCGCCTACCTCATTAGTCAGTGATGCTCATCAAGCTGGACTACTCGTACATCCTTATACCTTCCGTAATGAAAATCAGTATTTAGCAGCCGACTATAAAGGCGACCCAGAGCAAGAAATTCGGCAATTTATTGAGTTAGGTGTTGATGGTTTCTTCACTGACTTTGCTGGAACAGGAGTAAAAGCGCGAGGATTTGTAACTCAGGAATTTGTGCGTTCACCTGATAACCGAATATTCAGTAACCTAAGTGAAGCAGATAAAGTAAAATCAGCAAACCTGCCTCGTTCTAAAGGTTTTGAAGGTATGGCACTAAGTCCCGATGGTACAAAACTCTACCCATTACTTGAAGGACCATTAGTTACTGATACTAACCAAAGCAGATTGCTGATATATGAGTTTGATGTGCCAAACCAGGAATTTACAGGTAAAACCTACGCTTACCGTCTTGATGAACCTTATCCGAACCGCGCGATAGGGGATATGACGGCTATTAACGACCACGAATTTTTAGTTATCGAACGTGATAACGGACAGGGAGATGCTAGTAACCCAGCGTTTACTAGTCCCGCGCGCTCAAAGAAAATCTACAAAATCGACATCAATCAAATTGATAGCGAAGGTTTTGTTAACAAAGAATTAGTTGCTGATTTACTCAGCATTTCTGACCCTAATGGAATAGGTGCAAATGGTACGAGTAACGGTGTCTTCACTTTCCCCTTTACCACTATTGAGGATGTATTAATAATAGATAATCAAACGCTTTTGGTTGCTAACGACAACAATTATCCCTTTAGTGTTGGTCGTACTCCTGGACAACCAGATAACGATGAGTTTATCAAAATTAAATTGAGTCAGCCTTTGGATTTGTCTGACCAATTTCAGCATAGTGCATAAAAAATAAATCTTGTGGAGCGGGCGTCCTCGCCCGTTCCACAAGAGTAGCGTTCCACAAGAGTAGTATTCCACAAGAGTGGTATAGGTCAAGAAAGTTTTAGTCCACAATTTATACATACAAATTATGGTGCTTTTAAATACTCAATCTCCTTTGAGCATTAATTTTGATACCCGCGCGCAGCAATTTGATTCTCTCCCTATATCTTTTAATAGCAGTTCTCTACCAATAACCAACTTTTCACAAGGTATTGCGGCTGGAGATATTACAGATAATAGTGCCATTTTATGGACGCGCACAGAAAATTCTGATAAACAAGGTATTGCTACGCATCTAATTGCTGAAGTTTCTTCAGACCCGCAATTTACAACGGGAGTACACACTTTTGAAGGTAATACCGATGCTAACCGTGATTATATTCTAAAGCTTGATGTATCAGGATTAGATAGTTTCACTCCCTACTATTACCGCTTTCGCACACAAGATTATAATTACAGTTCTGTAGGAAGTTTTAAAACGGCGCCTACAGCAGATCAAGAAGTTGGTGTTAGGTTTGGTTTTAGTGGTGATGCTGATGGTAAATGGCGCCCTTATGCTTCATTATCGGGTCTAGAAAACCAAAATCTTGATTACTTTGTTTTTCTGGGTGACACAATTTACGAAACTAAGTCAAATATATCAGAAGCGACGGCAGACCCATTTGCAAATCCTGCTCAAGCTCTAGCTGACTATCGCCGTAAATATAGAGAAAATTTAGAACCTGTTAAAGAAGGTGGTTTCCCTGGCGCCCAAGATATTTACTCCTCCCAAGGAAATTACATCCTTTTAGATAATCATGAACTTGGGAATAAGCAATTTATTAATGGAGGGGCGCCTGCGGGAACTCCTGAAGGTAAAGGTGTAGATGCTACTGATATTACTTACGATGTCAACCGTACTGGTACATATATAAATGATACAGAAGGCTTTAAAGCACTGTTACAAGCTTACAACGATTATCAACCAATTCGAGAAAAAATAATTTCCGCTCCTAATGACCCACGTACAGACGGCACTCAGCAGCTATATTACTCCCAACAATGGGGTGATAATAGTATTTTCATCAACGTTGACGACCGCTCTTATCGTGATATTCGCCTTAAAACACCAGCAGGCGCCGATGATTTAGGAAGTCGCGCGGATAACCCAGAACGCACTATGCTGGGTACAACTCAACTTAACTGGCTTAAAGAAACTTTGCTCGATGCCAAGGCAAATAATACGACTTGGAAATTTATCGCTGTTTCTTCTCCTATTGACGAAACCGATAATGATAGCGGCAAATCTTGGCCTGGTAATTATCGCGCGGAACGTAATGACCTACTCAAATTCATTGCTGATAATCAAATTGATAACGTAGTCTTTTTAAGCACCGATGACCATTTCAATCGTGTTAATGAACTAACTTATTTAACAGACCCAAGCGACCCCAGCACTCGTACACGGGTTCCAAACACCTTTACAATTGTAGCGGGGCCAATTGGTGCAGGTGGTCCAGATGCAATAACTGACCACAGCTTTAGTAATATTCAAAAGCTAGCAGATGATATTGTTGCCAAAGAGACAGCTAGAGGATTAGACCCTCTTGGACTTGACCCAACTAACCCTAATTTGCACAATGTTTTTCGTGAATTTGATAGCGAAGCAGATACTTTGCGGCGCCCAGTGGCTTTTTACTCACCTGATACCTTCAACTACGTAACGTTGGATGTGAGTCCAGATGGTAAAACTCTTTCTGTAAACACTTACGGTATAAACTCCTACGCCACCGATACATATCCAGAACCAAGTTCTAATAATCCAAGCAGACGCATTTTAGGTTTTGATATTGATGCAGCCACTCCCAAAGTTACTGAAAAGCCACAAGTACCCAAAGTAATTTTAGTATCTCTTGATGGTGCCACACCTCGACTCATCAATCAATACCTAGCTGATGGTACTTTGAGTTCAGACAAAGGGTTGGGACTACTAGCAAGTCAAGGACTTGTTGCCCAACAGAATCTTACTATTACTCCATCTTTAACAGCACCCGGACATATTGCCATTGCTACAGGTTCGACGGCAGCAAATAATGATATTAATTCCAATACCTTCCACTTAGTTTCCAGTCCATTTAATCAAAATATCAGTGGTTTTGCGGCGCCTATTGGTGGTTATACAGTAGGTATTGATGGACTAAGTGAAAGTAGCGAACCAACTGCTCATCCTTTATGGCAAGCATTGCGCGCAAATGGTAAGAAAGTTGTAGCAGCAACATTTCCGGGAGCAGATGGCGCCGATATTACCGTTCCAGGTTTATCTAACAGTCCAATTATTCAACCAGCAAGCGAGCGAACTGTAGATTATACCGTACCCTTTGGTACTTTTGCTGGAGTTGCTGCAAAAGGATTTAACTTAACAGCAAGTGATTTTGAAACTGCACCTCAAACATTAGTTGACCAAATCGTCGGAGCAGGTAAAGTATCTTACAGCCCAATTTTGGAGACGAAAAATTATGTTGAGGAATTTAAAGTAGGTGGAGTAAATTATGCTATCGATGTTGCTGCCCTCGATACTACTAATGATGGTAGAGTAGATTACGACACTTTAGTATTTTTCGATGCTAATCAAGGAATTCAATCGGGTTCATTTAATTTACCATCTACCGGGCCAGCTTACGTAAAAGCAAGCGACCAAAAATCTAGCCCATTCTACTTAGAAGGTAGTAGTAATAAAGCTGGAACAGCTTTCTACGTCACCAACTTAGCACCCGACTTATCAAGTGTTCGCTTTGCACGTTACTCTGCAAATTACATCCCTCGCAACCCCGCAGTTGTAGCAGACGTAGATGACATTAATAATAATGTTGGTTTCTGGGCGCCACAATCAGATTTTCGCATTACTGAACGTCTCAGTCCTGGGTTTGAAAATTTTAGCGACATCGAATTAGAAGCAATTTACGAAGACCAAGTTCGTAATTTTGTAGATTATCAAACTCGTGTTGGACAACGCGCGATTGCAAAAAATCCCGATGCTGATTTGGTAATGCTTTATATTGAACAACCGGACGGTTCTGCACACCAGTTCTTAATTACCGACCCACGTCAAGCAACTGACCCCCGTGACCCTTATTCAATTGGAGAAAAGCAAGACTCCGCAAAAATTGCTCGATATCAAGATTACGTCAAAACAGCCTATCAAGCAGCCGACCGCGCGGTACAAAAAATAATTGATACCGTTGGTACTGATAGCCAAGGCAGACCGAACAGCAACATTATCGTTGTTTCTGACCACGGGTTTGACCCCTTCTGGACAACTGTCGATATAAATAATTACCTCAAGCAAAAAGGTTTCGACTCAAACAAAGTGCGTGCTGTCACCTCTGGGCCAGCAGTAAACGTCTACTTTAATTTACAAGGAAGAGAACCAAACGGTATTGTCAGCCGCGAAGAGTACATAACACTGCAACAACAAGTAAACGATGCTCTTAAATCATTAACAGACAACAACCCTAATTACACTGATGGCAATCTTCCTGTATTCGACAAAGTTTACACTCGACCTGTGACTGATGTGAATGACCCTAACTTTGGTTTAAATACCAGTGATTTTATCGGTCAAGATACAGGAGATGTGTTTGCACTGCTAACAGAAGGTTACAATTTTGATGGTACACAAACCCCAGTTGTACCGCGTTTAGGAGATTCGGCTTCTAATACACCTGTATTCTCCGTGCCTAATTTCTATGGTGCCCACGGTTATGATCCAAACTTACCTAACATGAGCGCAATTTTCTACGCTGCTGGGCCTGACATTCCTCAAGGTACATTAGAGCAAGTTCGTAATATAGATATTGCACCAACTATTTTGCAACTACTCAACGTTGAGGCGCCTGCAACAGTACAAGGCGAGCCAATTGTCAAATAAATAATCAATGTAGAGACGCTCCCTATCGCGTCTCTCCATGTTCCCTCTGGCTATGCCGCAACAGTAAAAACCATACCATGACCGCCATACCCTAATTGTTGCATTTCCCTCCACAGACGCTCGCTCTCCTGATCCGCAACTTCTACACTAATAGTTCCAGCAAGCGTCTTTTCTGCAAGATTAAGAATATATTCGGGTCTATCATCATAAAGAAATTTTTTATTCCAGATAGGAAGTACGTGGCGAACTGTGTTTAAAGCTAAGATGGCACGGCGCCTATGACCATTTTCATCATCCCCACTCTTCAACCCAGATGGCATGACGATAACCAAGACTTAAATCGTGTGATGGGTGTGAATGTACTGATGAAAGCGCATTTAAAACTAATTTTTGTAATGTTGAAGGAATAGCCATATATGACAAAGCCTCAAGCAGTTGTTCTAGCAATGCGGAGTTTTGGAATAGTCATGACCCAATCATGTGGGTTGACAACAGTATCTGTCTTTTTAGCAAAACTACTGGGTAAAAAAGAAAATACTGTAGGGCAGGGATCCCCGCTCCACAAGAGAGAGTTTTACAAGAGAGTTTAACGTCGGAGAATTGATTATGATTTGGTTAATACTTGGAATGAGGGTGGGTTAGTGTTGAAAATAGTTTTGTATACTAACCATCCTTTTTCTGTTTTTTGCAAGTAGTTAGTTTGTGGAACGTTAGTAGGTGGAGATTTTGCGAGTAATTCATTTGTTTCCTGAAAAAATATTTTATGACTCCAAGTTTCAATTAAATCAACTTTCGCTATGGCGCCATCTGTACTAATTTGAAAATTTTTAAATTCTTGTCTCCGCAGCCGAGAATATATGTACACGTTATTTGACTTCAATTCTTTTATGAATGCTAGTTTTTTTTGCAATTCTACTCCTGTATATACTTTGTTTAGTATATCCGTATTTAAAGATTGATGAACTTCTCTATCAATATCATCGGCAAGTTTGATAGCATTTTTGAGTTCATCAATTGTTACTTCACCTCCTTGATCAGCTTTGACGACTATTAGGTTTTGTTCGGGTGTTTGAGTAGAAGCTCGATGCGATGCAAAAGATGTACTCACAGCTTCTGCCGCACGATTTGCAATGACTTTAGATGAAATTGTCTGGACTTTCGACGTTTCAAGATTTTTACAGCTATTCAAAAACAAAGTAACGGAAGTTAGACAAAAACAAGTATAGAAAAAATTTAGCTTCATCATTAATTGCTCCCTGATTAACAAATCGCCTTCAAAATCTTCTTCAACAATTATGATTAAATCTTACCTTGGAAACATGGCTTCTGGTTGCAACGTTAGAGATTAATCGAATTAGGAATTTGATACGTGTATTTACTTGTGCTACCTTGTTAAATGTATCAATTAGTACATTTTTTGGAATAAAAAGCAATGTAGATTGAGAACAGTTAACTTGATGTATTCCTTGAATTGACAATTATTTGTGTTCCCAAGATAACGATCTTCAGGCAATTGTGGAAACAATATTATTAATGTCACCAGAAGAATTTACTCCTTTGCTGATACAGCTCTCACAGCTATCGCGCGAGGAGTTGAGGTTTGGTGCGTTACGCTACATGTCTGGTTACTACGTTGAAGTTTTTTGTAGCGTGACGCACCCTACTCAAACGCTCGAAATGTTACGGATATCCTTTTTCCTTGATAACGTTTGGACGAAGTGACTTCGTGTGTCCAGGTATTATTCGTTTCATACGGTATAATAAATACGCTGCCATGCGTTGTTGTAAAGTCTTTATACCCGCTTCCTTTCCACGGTCTTAATCTAAATGTACGCTCTTCTCCAAACGAAATTATCACTATTGGGGCGCCTAAAATCATATTTGTTGTTGAGTCACGGTGTTTACCCATGTAATGACCTAAGTTGCCGTCGTACCAGTTTATGACCATACCATTGAGATGGTTATATATATTATCTTGACTCCATTGATGAAGTGACTCTAGTAATGGTGGTATCGGTAAGGCTTTATTGACGATACCTGTATAATGATAATCTGCTCCATGCACTGATTGCCAACGCGGTGTTTTTACTAGGCGCCCATGTATTTTGATTTGTTTAAAATCACATGGGTGCATGTCCCATAATTCATCAAACTGTAATTGATTCAAATTAACTTCTTGTGATACATGTCCATTCCAAAAACTATGATTTTTATCTAACTGATGATTGGTGAAGATTTTATCGTTAAACATGTTTATAATAAGTTAAACTTTCCCATAGTAACTATTTTACCATTTTACTATGAATTTTAGTGCATATGAACCATCATGGCTAGGCTGTTGGAAAGGAGTAGCTAAAATTTTTGACTTTGAGCAAGGAAAATTAATTGATTCGGGAACAACAAATACTACTCTCACGATTGATGAGAATATTATGATAGTCTCTGAATCCTACCAGTGGAGTAATGGACGCTTGGAGGAATACACACTTACTGGAGAAATTGTAAATCAAAATTGCATCTTTAATGTGGCACGATTCAAAGGAACAGGTTGTAAAGTTGATCCAAATACTTTTGTATTACAAGGTGCAACTTATAGTAATGAGGGTAAAGTTTTATTTGAACTTTACGGCACCAACTTTTTTATAACTCATGAACATCGAGTTCGTAATTATTCTTATCTTCAAAATGCTGTGATCAAAAGTGTTAGAAGCGCTTCGGAATATAAAGTTGATTCATAAAACTTTCAAAGATGGTGTAGTATATAGGAAATATTCCAATGTCAATGATGCTTACTGATTTATCTGGATAAGTAGTAAATTTGAATTGATTTTCTATGTACATTGAAGATATTCTTGAAAAAGCAAATGACCCTTGTACATCTGCTGATGAACTTCAACAAATCTACCTCGAACACAGAACGCGCGGTTATAAACGACCGATAGTTGAAGCAATAGCCAGTAACCCAAACGCTTCTACTGAATTACTCGAATATTTGTTTGCTCAAGAATCCGCTATGGCTGATATTGTATTTGAAAATCCTGTCATGCCGTTACTGATTCTCGAAAACCCTTTACTCGTTAATGACTGGTTTGTCAAACATTACACTGCCATCTTTAGATATAATAAAATATTGTCGTTAGATTTACAAAATATTGCACTCAAAACTGAACGCACAGAGATATTTGTACGTCTTGTTGATCTCAATACTACGGCGCCAGAAATAATCGAAGCTATTGCTAAACGTATAAATATAGATAAATACTTAGTCGCAAATTCACCTATTGCTCTAAAAATTTTTAGACACCGTAATGCTCCAGAGAGTATTAAAGAGCTTCGCTCGAAATATCAAGGCGAACTCAGTCCAGTTATTTAATTAAATAAGATTCAATATTGAATAAAGTGTTAGTGTAATTTAGTAAAATTTGATACAAAAAATATTACTGATTCGGATTTGTCCCTTATAAGCTTCAATAATAATAATTGGGTTATCTCAATGTACATTGACGAATTTAGCGAAGGGAAAAGGGTTTGGAACGTCTACAGATACCTGCTTTAGGTGAATACTACGATGATTTACTCGATATCGATGCTGAACTAAGCAACCGTACCAAGGTTCAGCAAGCACAAAGTTTGATCTCAGAGAGACTTCAAGAGAAAATGCCCGGTATAAAAGAGAGGGTACAGTATCTTGCAGATAAACGAGGTATGACCTTTAATCAGATGTGGGCTGAAATCCTTGCTCGTAAAGGTAAAACTACTGTTTTTAATGACGGCACTACTCAAACAGAAAGTTAGGAAATCATAACTTAATCAGGGAGGGTTAAAATGGATAATGTCCCACACAATAACTTAATCAACAAGAATATTGCAAATTCTCACGTATTATTAACGCCTGATGAGCTAAAAGCCAAATTACCGTTAACAAAATCAGCCGAGCAGCACATATTAGCATTTAGAGAACAAATAAACAATATTCTAGATTTTGGTGATAGGAGAAAATTTATAGTTGTTGGACCTTGCTCTATTCACGACACAACAGCAGCTATTGAATATTCGCATAAGCTCAAGCATCTCGCAGATAAAGTCAAAGACAAACTGCTGCTCATCATGAGGGTTTATTTTGAAAAACCTCGAACTACTGTTGGATGGAAAGGTTTAATTAACGACCCTGATATGGATGACTCTTTCCACTTAGAGAAAGGTTTAATCACCGCGCGTAATCTTTTATTACAAATTGCCGAAATGGGTTTACCATCTGGTACAGAAGCTCTTGACCCGATTGTACCCCAGTATATTAGCGAACTGGTATCATGGTCTGCAATTGGCGCCCGTACAACTGAATCACAAACTCACCGTGAATTAGCAAGTGGACTTTCGATGCCAGTAGGTTTTAAAAACGGTACTGATGGTAACATTCAAGTTGCTTTAAATGCAATGCAAGCAGCCAAAAGTCCTCATAACTTTTTAGGAATTAACCAACAGGGACAAGTTAGCGTCTTTAAAACGAAGGGTAATACTCACGGACACATTATCTTACGAGGTGGTAGCGGGCAGCCTAATTATGATGCAGCCAACATTGAGCAGGTAGAAGCAAAGCTCAAAGGCGCCAACATATCACCCGCAATTGTCATTGACTGTAGCCACGGTAATTCTAATAAAGATTACAAGTTACAGTCTACCGTTTTTGAAAATGTGATTCAACAAATAGTGGATGGTAATTCCTCAATAGTTGGCATGATGTTGGAATCAAACCTGTTTGAAGGAAATCAAGCAATTCCTGGTGATTTGAAGCAGTTGAAGTACGGTGTTTCTGTAACAGACCAATGCATAAATTGGCAAGAAACAGAACGTATTATTTTGGATGCTTACAATAAACTTAATTAGCAGCGGATAATAAATGGATGTAACGGATGGTTAATTTTGAATAACAAGATTTTGTTTGTAACAATAAATTATCCGTTACATCCGCTCTATCCGTTGCTGATATTTTACATATCTAAACTTCCCTGTTAGCTTCTAGCCAACCAAGTGCTTGCTCGTACAGCGTTTCGTATACTAAACTAATTTTACTGCCAGTCAGGCGCCTTCCTTGACGGGTAACTTGGATGGGGTAGGCGATAGAGTCTGAGAGGGTTGCACAGAAGTCTACACTCAATATGCCTATAAAATCAAATTGTGATGCTGTTTCTTGAAGTGCTTCTAATAATTCAACATCATCAAGTGGACTTGCAAAACAAAGGTAATTACAATACGCTGAATATTCTTCCCACTGAGTAAAGTATTCAAAATCATCTATACAGGTCATAATTTTGATGGCAAATAAGTCTTTTGGCAGTTTGAAGTTCCAGCGAGCTACACCTACTAAGTCTAAACGTAATATCTGACTCGAATCTTTATTTGGCTCTTTAATAATACGTACTTCCTGATGCGTTGCCCAATGTTTTGGTGAATACTCTTTATTCGTGTAGTTCTGCATCCAAGTATAATCTTGTTTCAACGCGCGTTTAATGGTAGACTCAATTTGACGACTTGTAAAACGACTGCTTGCTGCTGGTATCGCTTTAACTTCGACTTCTCCTTGTGTTCGCTCAATAAATGTATCAAAAGAAGCCCCTCTCCAATGCCCTAAATGCTCTATTTTTCCCTCTTCCCCTTTGTGCGGGCGCCCACGATTACTTCGCCCTTCTGCTACAGGTGGTCTATAATCTTTTTCTAGGCGCCGACACTCCGCAACCGTCGCGTCTCCCGAAAATATTCGCTTCTTCAATGTCTCAAATATTGGTGTTGGCGCCTGACGCTGAAGCTTTTCAAGTTTTTCCAAAGCTTCCGGTGGTATGCGCGCGGCTTGGTGAACTTGCTCCAAGTCCTCATATCCTGTTAACTTTAAGAAATATTTAGCCGCTTTGATAAATCGCCACAATAATGAAGGTTCACGGTCATTAGTTACAGCTAATTGTCGCACCCAAGCCGAAAAAGAAGAAAAACCACCCTGTCTGTATAGCTTCTGCTGCTGCACGTTGAGCGTCAGTTTCGCCATTTCTGTCCAGTCTGCGCGACTCTTAGTCAGAAGTTGCGACAAACGAGTTTCAATTTCTGCTAACTTAGCTTCTTCTTGCTGAGATTGGCTAGTACTGCTTGATGTCGATAATTTTTTCACAGTTCCCATTTTAGGTTAGCTAGATTCACTTTGATTACTATGGCAAGTAAAATATTTATTTATTAAATAATCTATATATCTTCTCAAACTAATCAAAACACGCAAGCCTTAGATGAATTTATAACAGTAGCCAATAAAAATAGTTGTTAAATAAGTTACATTTTTATTTATCATATATATAGTTGTGCGTAATTATATAAAAAATTAACTTAAATTGCAACAAATAAAAAGAAACCGAGTTCACAAAGCAGTACGGATGTAAAAAAAAGAACTTTTAGTTTATACTCATCTCAGTGGCTTTGTTAACGCGATTGACATGATACATTTGTTTTGCATAATCACCGCGAAACGCAAACTCAAGTCTGATTTCAGATTACGCCTGCTAAAAGTTAGTAAAAATCTTCGTAGCTTTTGGTTTAATTCTAAGTTTCGGACAAAGTTGTCGTTTTTACTTATAGCGGCCGCAATTTTACCGACAATTTTGGCGACACAAGGAATTGTTGCAATTGCTGAAAGTCGCTTGATGGAAAGTCTGCAAGACTTATTGCAGAAAGATTTATTTAATTTTGAGCAACAATTACATCGAGTTGAATACCATTATCGTGACGTTGCAAAAGGTTTAGGAGAAAGTTTGGAATTACTAGAAATAGATTTAAGCAAGACTGAACCATTAAATACGATTAGTGGAAAATATAAAGAGGATGTTTTAAATGCGTTATTGCGTGACCCGATAGAAACCGAGTTTGAACCAAGTTTCTATTTAATAACTGATTCGCAAGGGCGTACAGTTGCTCAGAGAATCAAAATTTTATTAGAATCATCTGAAGATGTAACTGAAAATAAAGCTGTATTGAACCCTAACTATAAGGGGATTTCTATACCTGTCGGAATTGATATTAGTAGTTTAGGAATTTTTCAAACTGCAATGCATTACGAACGTACATTGTCAAGTATTGAATTGTTAAATAACGATATATTAAAACAGTTGCAGTTGACTCAACAAGCAAGTATTAATATTTATCCTCAGCAAACTCAAGGTATAGATAAAAGTAGCCTGGGTATGGTTATTATAGCAGTTCAACCAGTCAAAATTAACCATCGCCTTGTCGGCGCCGTAATTGTTGGGAATTTACTAAACCGCAATTATCAGATTGTTGATACTGTTAGCAAAACATCAGGTGTTTCAACAGCAACTTTATTTGCTCATGATTGGCACATTAGTACAAACGTAAGAGATAGCAATGGAAAACGAATAATTGGGACGCGAGTGTCACGAGAGGTCACGGAGAAAACTTTGAACCAAGGAAAGAAATTTATTGGTCGTGCAAATATTATTGGTAAGACTTATCAAACTGCTTATGCTCCAATTTTTGATCATCGTAAGCAGTTTCAACCAGAAACAGCAAAGCCAATTGGAATTTATTATGTAGGTACACCATTAGCAAAAATTCAGCAAACATTATCCACCTTAGCTATTACAGGTTATAGTATTGGCGCCTCAATAATGTGTTTAGCTGTAATAATTGTATTACCTACAGCAAATATCTGGGCAAAATCGATTCAACGTATTACTGATTTTGCTCAAGCAATTGGTAGCGGTAAATTGGAAACTAGGTTAAAAGAAAGCAATAGCACTGATGAGATAGGAATTTTAGAGCACGAACTCAATCAAATGGCAGACAAAATTGAAGTTTATTTAAAAAATGCAGCTAATTCAGAGTTAAAAATTAGGTATCAAGCTGAACAGTTAGAAACAGCTTTACAGCAGCTTAAACAAACACAAATACAGTTAGTGCAAAAAGCTAAAATGGCTAGTTTAGCGCAACTAGTAGCTGGAATAGCTCACGAAATCAACAACCCTGTCAGCTTTATTTACGGTAATATAGTTTGTGTAAAAGAAGATTTTACTAGTTTAATAAACTTAATTAAACTTTATCAATATTATTATCCAGAACCGCCGCTAGAAGTTAATAACGCAATTAAGCACATAGATTTAGAATATATAGAGAGTGATTTACCTAATGCGATTTCTTCAATACAAACTGGCGCCGAACGAATAGAAAAAATAGTTAAGTCTCTGAAAACTTTCTCACGTCTGGATGAATCTGAATATAAAACCGTTAATATGCATGAAAACATTGACAGTATTCTCGATATTTCTCAAAGTCATTTCAATTTGAAAAATAATCAAAATATTAAAGTTCTCAAGAATTATGGTCATATCCCCTTAGTTAAATGCTATGCAGCATTATTCAACCAAGCGGTTATCAATATTTTGAATAATGCCGTTGAATCACTTCAACAATCATCAAAAAAACATCCTCAAATTCAGATTTCCACAAGTTTAATTTTACCTGAATATATACAGATTAGCATATTAGATAACGGGGTAGGTATTCCTAAAGACATAAAAGCAGATATTTTTAATCCATTTTTTACAACAAAACCTGTAGGTCAAGGTATTGGAATGGGATTATCTATTAGCTACCAAATTATTACACAGAAACACAATGGAACTTTGGAATGCATATCTAAACCTGGTGAAGGCACCGAATTTATCATTACAATCCCAATCTAACTCAGAGAATGTACTTACGCTTATAGTATATTACTACTTTATCAGTATATTGTAATTTATACAATTTATGCTATGTTAGTCTGTAATTATACTTAGTTAAACTCATGTTCAATTTGCGTAATGTCTTGCTCCCTGCAATTGGTTTATCGCTTGTAACTATTGGAACCTGCATTATACCAAATCAAGCACAAGCTCTGATTAAATTTACTAACGAGTACGATTTCTCAACAACTAGTGCGCCAGTACCAGAAAAAGGTCTCATAGTGGGTCCGGGTGAGGGTACTTCCAAAAGTGCAGATTTGAATCTAACAAAGTTCACAAGTTTAGTATACAGTAGTCTTGCTGATGCTTTGGCTGGTACTCAAACGGGCACCCCATTCATCTTTGACTCAAATCCAAAAACCTTTGGTAAAGATGAACAACAAGGTGGTATCACGTTTATTGGAGAAGATAATGATAGGCTGTTTGGTACTCTAAAAGGTACAAATACAGTTGACCCATTGGCTTTAACTACTACTGTATCAGGTGATATCACTATTAATGGTGGTGAAGGGAGATTCTTTGGCGCCAGTGGTGTGGGGACTGTATTGGCAAACTTTAGCTTAGACTTCAGTAAACCAGTTAATACAGGCAAAGCTTTGATAAATTTATCTTTTGACGCTCCAAAGAGTGTTCCTGAAAACACAAGCCTGATAGGTATTGGGTTTGCAACACTCGGTGCAGGCTTTGTGTTGAAGAAAAAAGCTAAACACACATTAGGTAAGTTAATCTAAACCATTAATAATTGAAGGTGTCAATACGCGCGAAAACTAAACTGGAAGTTGAATAACAAATTCTGAACCTTGCCCTGGTGTTGAATTAACATTAATACTTCCACTGTGTTTTTGAACTATCTGACTCGCTATAGCTAATCCCAAACCTGTACCTTTTCCTACACCTTTGGTAGTAAATAAGTAGTCAAATATCTTCTGCTTTACTTCTTGAGTCATTCCTATTCCATTATCTTGAATTTTAATTAAGATATATTGCTCACAGTTACTTTTTGCAGTTGTAATCGTGATGCGATTTGGATTAATTTTTATATCTTCAAAACTACGTTCTGTATTTGATTCCTCCAAAGCATCAATAGCGTTTGCGATTAAATTCATAAACACCTGACTCAACTGACCAGGAAAACATTTAATTTCTGGTAGTTCATCGTAGTTTTGTATGACTTCAACTGCTGGACGAGATCCAGACGCTTTTAAACGGTGTTTGAGAATCAAAATTGTGCTATTTATAATTTCATGAATGCTGCATTTAATTGGTTTTTGAGCATCTGCCCTAGAAAAAGTTCTTAGGCTCATACTCACGTCATGAATACGATTTATGCCTTCTTGCATCGAAGCAATTAAATTTGGCAAGTCTTCACGCAAATAGTCTAAATCAATATCTTTAATTTTATTTATAATATCTGACACAGGTTGCGGATAGTGATATTGATATAAGTCAATTAATTCTAACAAGTCTCGTACAAAATCTTTTGCTGGTTGTAAATTGCCATTAATAAAACCAATTGGGTTATTGATTTCGTGTCCTATTCCTGCAACTAAACTTCCTAAAGTTGACATTTTTTCGCTTTGCACTAATTGCAGTTGGGTAGCCGTTAGTTTACTTAACGAAGCTTCTAATTGTTTCGCTGTATCTTGTGCTTGCTGGTAAAGTCGAGAATTTTCTAAAGAAATCGCTGCTTGAGACGTGATGAATTTTAGTAGCTCTACACGTTGACTAGTGAAGGCGCCTATAGCAAGATTATTTTCTAGGTATAAAATTCCAATCGATTTACCTTGATTAAAAATTGGCACACATAAAATAGATTTAGCTTGATTTTGCCTAATATAAGGGTCTAATTGGTAAACGTTGTCGGACGCTGCCGAAGCTAACACAATATCTGATTGGGTTGCAGCAACATAATTGATAAGCGAAAGAGGTATGTCTTCAGTCTCATCAATTTTTATTGATTTGAGAATAACATCCGAGTATTCATTTTTAATTGCTTCAATAAATAATTCGGCGCCTTTATATAAAATTAAGCAACCTTTTTGAGCAGCAGCATTTTCTATGACTATAAGCAAAAGTTTTGTTAGCAATTTATCAAGAAGCATCTCACTACTAATTGCTTGTGAAGCTTTGATAACAGAGGTTAAATCTAAAACTTTGTTTTTAATGTTGCTTTTTGTTTTAGAATAAGTTGTAACTAAAGTGGCAGATTGAGTTGCTGTTATATCTAATTCGTGCGGACTGTCTGAATAGTTAATAGTATTAACAATTATTAAATCAGGGTAACGTTCCTCAATGTGCTTGACTTTCGTCATTGCTCCCCAACGTACATAACCGTAATATGCGCTACTCATATATATTTTAGCGATTTTGGCTTTACCCAAGTCTAAGTAAAACTTTGCTGCTAATTCATTGAATATAGCGTGTTCTTGAGTATAATCGGCTTCGCGCGCTCCGGCAATAGCAGAGTCATATAAATTCATTGCTACGTTGACTTGACCCAGAACTCTCGCTTTTTCTGCCTCAACAATTTCGTATTTATGTTGAAAATTACATGGTGCATGTTTCGCCCATTTTTTCATTTGTTTTTGGTTAGCTCGTACTTGACTTAAGTATTTTTTTTGTGTGGAACGTGTAACCGTATTAAATTGAGCTAAAAGTGAAAGAGAATGAAATAAATTATTAACGCTATAGAATATAAAGCCAACATTATTAGCGTGAGTATCTTCAGTAATTACCGCGCTATTAATAGCAGTTTGATAATCATTAAACAAATAAGCTAAAAAAGCTTTACAAAAATAGAAGTAACCTTTGTAAGAGTAATTTTTTTCAACCTCAGATTTCATTGTCAGTTCATCAAATGCATCACCTATAAGCATCAGCGGATTTGACGATGACTGTAAATTTAAAGCTGTTTGCTGAAATATACCAGTAGCAATAACTAGTGATTCCAGTTTCAAGCTTTTCATTAAATCAATATAACTAGCAATTTTGGTTGTCAATGCCTCTAAATTTTCTCCGACAAAAAATAAGTGATTACATAATGTTGTGGCACAATAGCCCAGAAATTCCATATCTCCCACATATAGTCCACTTTGAACTCCCTCTACTAAATTTGCAATACTATCACCTAAAGGGTCTTTATAAAATTGAATATTTGAATTGAATAAAAAATATATTTTAGCTTTAAGTAAATCACTGTTAATTCTCGAAATAATATTGAGCGATAAAGTACCAAATTTATAACCTGTTGTAATGCTATTAAATTTGTCACACAATATTAAACCATAAACACCATATCCATACGCAGAAAAAGGTGAGTTTCCATATTTAATAGATAACTGCACCATTGTTAAAACTGCTGGTAAAAATACTGAAGATCCAGCTTGAGCAGCAGCAGTACTCACAAACAATAAGATTTTCATTGCTGCTAACTTATAAGGATCAGTCATTTCTGGTATTAAAGCTAAATCTTCTACTATCTTGCCAGATAATGCCAACTTAGTTTGTAATAGTGCTAAAATAACATGAAAGTTATTTGCTTTAGTAGATAGTTTTATTCCTAGTATACTCAAGAACGCGGCACCAACATCCACAACTTCTGACATTTGATTTTGCGCCATCAATGTCTGTATTTTAATTTCATATAACTTGACTTTATCAAGAGTACTAACAGCTTTTTCTAAAGTGATATGAACTAAATGAGTAGAAATATCAAAGTTACCAATTAGATACTCAGCTTCAGATGTCTCAACATGCAAATCGAGAGTGAAAGTGTAATCTTTCTCCCAACTATCTATTGTAATCAATTCTAAACCTGTATTTAAATATTTTGCTGCTGCTTCGTAAGCTGTCGCTAGTTTAGCCTTTTTACCCGCAATCAAGTTAAGTTTTGCTAACTCCAGTTTTTCTATTTGCTTGGTAAGTAAATTTTTACCTTCATTGAGTTGGTTAACAATATCTAATATATTATCCGTTATTGATTCAGATGAAGTTACATCTAAAAGTAGCTGACCTATTTTAAGATGAGTTTCCTGTTTGTTCCCCTCTGGAATTAGCGAGTAGGCAGCTTGTTGTACTCTATCATGTAGAAATTTATAATTAACTCTAGCAATTTTAGATTTAATTTCGGTTTGTAATAATTTTTGTTTTTCGTCTATAACTAAAGGTATCTTATAAGCTTCATTTAAAGGTAAAATTAATCCAGATTGTAAAGCGGGATAAAGTTCTGCAGCGGTAAGCGACGTAGACTTGTTAATTACAATTGATAATACATCTAAAGTAAATTGATTTCCAATACAAGCTGCTATTTTTAAGATTTCTTGTGTTGCTTGCGGTAAAATCTCAATTCTATCAGCAACTAATTCTACGATACTTTTGTCTGTAATACCAATCGCTTGTATTTCTTGTAAATTCCATTGCCAAGTCGAGGTATAAAAATCAAATTGTAAGTGTTTTTGTTGATATAACGTAATTAATATTTGTGTTAGAAAAAAGGGATTGCCCCCGGTTTTATTAAATAATAGCTCTCCCAAAGATATTAGTTTTTGTGTATTGTTTTGGTTAAATGTATCAGCAAGTAATTGTGTAATGTTGTTTAAAGATAAAGGTTGTAAATTAATATGGTTAATAGCGATACTACTTTTTTCAAGTTCTGTGACAGTCTGTATCAAAGGATGAGTTGAAGTTACCTCATTGTCTCGGTAAGCTCCAATTATAAGTAAATATTTGCTTTCCGTATTAATAATCAATGCTTGCACTAATTTCAAAGTGGCAGCATCAACCCATTGCAAGTCATCTAAAAAGATTACTAATGGATGCTCATTAGTTGCAAAGACATTAACAAACTTGCAAAAAACGCTCTGAAAGCGGTTTTGTGACTCTATAGGAGTTAGTATTGGAACATCTGGTTGGCGCCCTATAATTAACTCTACTTCCGGTATTACATCAATAATGCATTGTCCATTGGCTTCCACTGCTTCTAGAATTTTATGGCGCCACTGGTTTAATTTAGCAGTTGTCTCTGTAAGCAGTTGCCGCATTAACTCACTAAAAGCAAATTTCAGAGATGCATAAGGGATGTTACGCTTAAATTGGTCAAATTTACCGCTGATAAAAAAACCTGACGAGCGGGTAATAGGTTTGTTTACCTCATTAACAACAGAAGATTTACCAATTCCTGAGTAACCAGAAACTAGTATCATTTCGCACTTGCCTTGGCTAACTCTATCAAACGCTTGTAAAAGGAAATTGACTTGATTTTCTCGACCATAAAGCTTTTGAGGTATAAGCAGTTGACTTAAAACATCTAAACGACCAGGTATAAAATCTTGAGTTGTACCTGTAAAAAGTTGTTGTTGACATATTTCTAAATCTGCTAATAGCCCTTTGGCTGTCTGGTAACGATTTTCCGCGTTTTTTGCCATTAGTTTCATGACTATAGAAGCAACTTCTTTTGTAAGCTCCACATTCACTTCATTGACGGATATTGGTTGTTTTGCTATGTGGCAATAAATTAGCTCTAATACATCGTTACTTTCAAATGGTAATTTTCCTGTTAGCATTTCATATAAAGTTACACCCAACGAATAAAAATCGCTTCGATAATCAAGCACACGATTCATTCTTCCAGTTTGTTCGGGTGATATATATGCCAAGCTTCCTTCAAGATGATTAGGATTAATGAGTTGTGGTGTATATGCGCTCAATTGTGAAGCAATGCTAAAGTCAGTAAGTTTGGCTACACCTGTCTCAGTGTTAATAATAATATTGCCTGGTTTGATGTCCTTATGGATAATGTGGTGACTATGCAGCGACGCTAAAGCCTTTGCAAGTTGGATGGCGATACTTAAAACCTGGTTCAATCCTAATTTACTGGCGCTCAGTACAAGTTTTAGTGAACATCCACCAAAGTCTTCAAATACCAAAGCTAAACGATTTTCAAACGTTTCAAGCCGCAAAAGCTTAACAACACCTTCTAAATCGAGATTTTTGGCAATACTGTACTCGTGCTTAAGACGAGCAATCGCGTCAACCGATGGATATTCTGCTTTTAGGACTTTTAAAATAACGGGTTGATCATCCAGAGACGATACTGCCCGATAAATAACAGTATCATCTCCTTCATAAATTAGTTGCTCAGACTCGTAACCTGAAAGCTTCATGGGCAAAAGCATTGCAAAACCCCTCGGT
This sequence comes from Calothrix sp. CBUCES-K 9914, assembly GCF_059640475.1. Lineage (NCBI taxonomy): Bacteria > Bacillati > Cyanobacteriota > Cyanophyceae > Nostocales > Calotrichaceae > Calothrix > Calothrix sp. CBUCES-K 9914. The sequence goes on along the minus strand of NZ_JBXXZH010000004.1, from coordinate 24,761 downwards.
GTGCGATAGATATTGGATAAACTAATTATTCCCAGTTTTTGATGTAAGTAATCAAAGTGCGATCAGATTCAGATTCCCGACAGCTTTTGTGAAGTCGGGAATCTTGGGGGAATATAAAGTTTGGTAAATAGCATTTGACTAGAGCTTTGTCAAATTTTGGAAGTATAAGCCCAGAACCTGAGATTGCCCGTATAGTGTTATCTATCCTGACAGTTTGACTGCGGTGATGTAGTTCTAGAACTGTACTGCGATTTTGATAAATCTTCTCTTGCCAAAATGATGCAAGTGGATGTAGCGGATTTGACTCTGGTAATATTGATAGGGCTTTCAGCCAAGTTTTCAGAGAAATTTTCTCGACTCGGTATCCTAACTCGTTGATATATTCAAACATCTCTACATGGCTCAATTCCGATATCCGAGGAACTGTCAGATTGTAATTTCCTCCAGTGTATTGGTGATTTGTAGATATATGTGTAATTGCAGCAGCAACGAAGTCTACAGGAATAGGCGCCCAATATTTTTCTGGTAAATCTGGGTAGACGCCCATTTGAATACAACCGCTAACTAAACGGTGGAAAGTGTCTTTTCGGTTAGCAATTCCTGTTTGTCTGTTTCCAGTTATAAATCCGGGACGATATATTGAGCAATTTAGTCCTGAAGCACGCGCGGCACTCACTATTCGTTCAGCAGCCCATTTTGCGCGTACATAGCCATACTCGACAGACATAATTGGCGCACTAATGTCAATATCATAATTTTCCGAAACTTCATCCATGTTAAAAAATGAACTTACTGCTCCATAAACAGCTAACGTTGATAGGTAGTGCAAAGTCTTATGGCGCCGATGTGCTGCAAAAGCAATGATATTTGCTGTACCACTGAGGTTAGGTTCTTTGATTACTGAGTAAGGTTTTATGTAATTAGTGTCGGCGGCTACATGATAGATAGCGTCAACGCTTTCACTAAGTTGCTCGAACAACATGACTGGCAATTGCATTCTAGGCTGTTCAATATCTCCAGCTATGACCTTGACTCGTACTAATTCGACTGTTGGTAGCTGATACTTGATAAAAGCCGCGCGTAGTCTTTGCATTGCAACAACATCATTCTCCGCACGCACTAAGCAATAAATAATTTGGTAACTATTTTTGTTCAGCAACTCGTGCAGCAAATGCGCTCCTAAGAAACCAGTGGCACCTGTAATCAATGCTGTGTCGAATTTAACAATAGCTGATTTGTGCCAAGTTGAAGTATCTAAATCTAAAGGCAACGCAGCATCTGCCATCAGGTCAGAATTATCATTAACATCTTCGCTTTTGAGTTTAAGTTGTTCGAGCAATCGAGCTAAATCTGATGGCGTAGGATATTCATAGACAAGACGGGAAGGAATAGTGATGCCAAAATCTCGTTGTATCAAACATAATACATGAGCGATTCGCAGCGAGTCCCCACCCATATGAAAGAAATTAGAATTGGGTAAAAAACTACATGGAGTTAATTGCAAAGCCTCATCAAAAATTGCGGCAATTTTAATCGCGTAATCTGTTGCGTTTGTGACTGGAAATTCGATCAATTCTAATTCCGGTAAAGAGGAGCGGTCAACCTTACTACGGTTCGGCATTAAAGGCAATTCGGAAAGAAAAACAAAACGCGCAGGCACCATATAATCAGGTAAATGTTCAGCAGCAAACTGTTGTAAGCGTTTTTCCGTTACAAAAAACCCAGCACGAGGAACCACATATCCCACTAGCATCGAGGTGTCTTTATGAGATTTATTTTTTTGTTTTGTAATATTTGTAGGTGTAACAACCTTAACAGCAGTCGCTTGCACAGCTGGGTGTTGTCCCAAAACTTTTTCAATTGCTTCTAATTCAACGCGAAGTCCCCGAATTTTAACTTGATTATCAACTCTACCAACATAATGTAACAATCCACCATTACATAAATCTTCAGAGACAATATCACCCGTTTTGTATATTTTACCCGTTCCAAACGGATTATTTATAAAGCGCGCGTCTGTCATTTCTTCTTTACCCAGATACCCCTGTGCAACTCCCACACCCCCTATATATAATTCACCCTTCTCACCACTTTTACACAAGTTTAGTTCTTCATCTAAAATATAAAGTTCAACATTGGGTAATGCATTTCCGATAGGTACACTTTGACTTTCTGCTTTAAACTCATACATCGTCGCGCATACAGTTATTTCTGTCGGACCATATGCGTTAAAAAAACGTGTATTCGTACCAATCCAAAATTGAGCCAGTGAGAGTGGACAAGCTTCACCACCTGCCGCAATTACTCGCAAACAAGATAATTGATCACGAAACTGAGTTAATGTCGCAAGTACAGAAGGAGGTAAGCAAAGCATTTCAATATTGTGCTTGGCAATGAACTCTGCTAATGGTCTGCCCGGTAGCATTTCCTCTCTCGCACCTAGTACTAAAGTTGCGGCGCCGCATAATGCTGTAACTAATTCCCATACTGCCGCATCAAAACTAATTGAAGCAAATTGTAGTACACGAGTACCGAGATTAATATCAAAAGCACGGATGCTAGAAGAAGCGAGATTCAATAAGCCTCTGTGTGGTAACATAACTCCTTTGGGCGTACCTGTAGAACCAGAAGTATAAATAACATAGGCGAGTTGTTCAGGTTCTACTATTGGGGGAATGAATTGTGAAGTATCTTCATCATCTTCATCCCAAAAAAGTGTATCTAAGAAACATATGTAACCTGTGACATCACTTTGGCGCAGCGCTGGTTCGATATCAAAGGCAAATTTACGAACAGTCAAAATTGTATTCAATTTAGCGTCAGAAATCATATAGCTAAGTCGCAAGCGCGGTAAATCCGGGTCTAAGGGAACAAAAGCGGCGCCTGCTTTCAAAATAGCTAGGATAGCAACCACCATTTCAAAAGAAGGCTCTAAACAAACTCCCACTAAAGTATTAGGCTCTAACTTACCTTGTGCTTTTAAATGGCTATATAATTTTTCCGCACGTTGGTTTAATTCTTGATAGGTTAACTCTTGCCCTTGATATATTAAGGCTACATGATTTGGATATTTATAACAAACTGAGTCAATTTGGGATATCACAGTTCCTGCTTCAAACAAATTTATATTATTCATTTTGAATGTCATTACAACAACTATTCTGGATTTTGGCTTTACTTATTCATTTTTTCCTAGATTATTTCCAAAATCCAGATTATTCATCTAATCTTTGATTTCAGTTATACTGACTACGTAATATAATTAGGCTAATTAGTTTAAAAAATGTTAATTTTAAACTAATTAAGTAATATTATTTAATCTAATACAAATAACTCGACTATTTTTTAAGTATATCTACTTAATAATTATACTAAATTTGTAAAAAGCGTATATGTAAGTAGTACTATGCCGTTGTTAAATTCATACTGGTAAATATGGATACAAAAAATAATATAGTTTGTTAACAAAACTACATGCTATTATGTATATTTTTTTACTTGCGTATTTTACAGTAGTAATAAAAGCACATGTCTTAGTATTTTTAATTAAGTGAGATTTATACAGTATTCCGCCAGATATCGACACTAAATTAGATTTTTACCTTTACCTATATCGATTTATAGATTGGGTTATGATCTTACCAGAAAGACTGGAAAACGAGTTTTGGAAAGAGTTAAAACATTTTGAGGAGGAACAGACTATGCCTTATCTTACCACAGGTGAGCGGATTGGTTACAAACTTGGCAGAGAGGAAGGACGAGAGGAAGGACGAGAGGAAGGTAAACAAGTGCTGATTTTGCGTCAACTGTTACGACGATTCGGAGAATTATTGCCTCAAGTGCGCGCGCGTGTTCAGTCTATGAATTCAACTCAGTTAGAAGCACTTGGCGAAGCGTTGTTAGATTTTACTAGTGTTGATGATTTAAACAACTGGTTGCAGGAACATTAAATAATATTTATGTATTAGCGCGGGTTTAGAACTAGTGCTGTAAAAGTTACAGATTCCTCTAACCCCGCCACTTAAAAGCTTCTATTGGAAGGATTGGAAAACTATATTAAAACTGTTTGAAGAGGAACAGACTATGCCTTACATGACTACAGGTGAACGAATTGGTTACAAGCTTGGCAGAGAAGAAGGACTAAAAGAAGGTAAACAAGTGCTGATTTTACTTCAACTGTCACGACAATTCGGAGAATTATCACCTCAAGTGCGTGCGCGTGTTCAGTCTATGAACTCGACTCAGTTAGATGAACTTGCCGAAGCGTTGCTAGATTTTACTAGTGTTGATGATTTAAACAAATGGTTGCAGGAACATTAAATCTTTATTGTTTATTGCTCAATATTAAAGATTGCTTCTAGAAGGAAAAGTCCTAGTTCTTTGTTTAATGGTTCGTTGTGTTGGGGACACCCTGAAGCGTGTAAACATCTAGGACATCCGATTTCGCAGCTACATCCAGATGCTAATGCATATGCTTTCTGGGCAAATTTGCTGATGTCGTGAAATATTGCTTCTGCGGCGCCGTTTCCTCCTTCACATGTATCATAAAAGTAGTTGTATGTTCTACCTTCTTTTTCGGTGACGATACCATCTACGTCTAAACTTGATGATAATACTACTAACGGTACGGCTTTGATTATTTGATGTTGCAAACTGTGAAGCGCTATAAAATCAGCGGCGCCTGTCCATAATGGTTGTAAGGATTCGGGTATAGTCATACCATACTTGTTTACAATTTCTTGTTTTAATAAACTCACCTGAGTGCGAAGTGCTTTTTTGAGTGCATCGTTCAAGTCTATCAACACACATGGCGCCTGATATTTAGTAACATATGGTGATTCAAACATGATTTCATCTTGCAGCGTCGTTACTTCTGCTGCATAAATTGGGCGCCGACATTTTGGACAAGAGTGACCTTCTAAAGATTTTTTAAAATTCGCACACTGTTGATTTTTACAAGTTTTACCGTATGTACGCTTCATCAAACGGTATCCTGTCACGCTGGTGGTAATTTCTCCCCAAGCAAGTGTTAACCGAATTCTAGCATCCTCAATGTTCGTATTGATTATTTTGGGCTGTGCTAGTGTGGATAAAGGTACTATATCTAATTCAGATTCCGACTCAGTATATAAAGTTGTTTCTTTACCTAGATACGTCAGTTGCGCTTCTCCTTTTTCTACATTCAAACTTTCGCAGCGGTAAGCAACAATATCACCGTTCTCGTCTTGAAGAAAATAAATTGCTTCGGGAAATACTTCGCGATACGCTACCTCAAGCGACATTTTTTCAAGAATATCTCCTGAGTGTTTATCAATCAAATTAATCGAAGTATTTGCTGCACTTCGCAAATTAACCTCTTTATGTGGGTATCCATGACCCCACAATTTACCCCCATTGCTTAAGTAAAGTTTACTTTGCTGTAGTAATGAGTCAGCTATCGTACCTGCAACACTACCAAAGCGATGATTAATTTCTCTTAATGCCAAAGCACTTTCGACACATCCACATTCCAAATGTTTTCCTAATATGGTTGGATAATCAGGATTGAATGCACTCGACTCAACGTCTCCCGATAAAAGCTGCTGAGGATTTTTTGCGTAGTATACATCAATTGGGTTTTGCGCTAACGGTAGATATACCACGAGTCCATGCTGTTTACGTCCTGCCCTTCCGACTCGTTGCCAAAATGACATCAAACTACCGGGGAAACCACGTATTAAGCAGCAATCAAGTTCTGGTACGTCGATTCCTGCTTCTAAACTAGATGTTGAAATAATTACCTTAATTTGCTTAGACTGTAACTTGGAAATAATTTCTCGGCGCCGTTCGACGGTTAATGAACTGTAAAATAAAGCGATTTGGTTGGCTAGATGTCCGCATCCAGTGCGTTGAGTTTCACGTTGAATTAATCCTAGTAATCCTTTGACAGCAGCGCGCGAGTTACAGAATACAATCCCACTTAGATTATACTGTAACCAGGAAATAATCATTTTACTAGCTTCAACATTCGCGGCACTACTAGGTTCAAGACACAATAAACTTCGACCGGCAGTATCTGCACCACTTTCTCGAATTAAGTATAACCGATTTGGTTGCTGTGTTCTGCCGCTAAATCGTAACGCCATTTCTTGAGGATTACCAATTGTTGCGCTCGAACAAATGAACTGTAATTTATTTGAATTACCACCGACAGCATCAACAGCTAACCGTAATCTTCGCATCAAGTTAGCAAAGTGGGCACCAAAAGCACCAATATAAGTATGTGACTCATCGATGACAACATAACGTAACTGTCTCAAAAATAGGCGCCATCCTTCACCTTCTTGTGGGCGCCGTATATTATATAGATAATGATGAAGTAAGTCGGGACTAACGGCTAAGATATTGGGAGGATAAGGAATAAATAACTGCTGTCTTTCATCTCTGGGAGTATCCCCAGTCATCAAGGCAATTTTAATTCGGTGGTTTGGAATAGCTTTGACTAACTGCTGTAACTTCCGCATTTGGTCAAGCGCCAAGGCTTTGAGTGGAAAAATATATAATGCTCTAGTATCTGGCTGTTTAATACAAGATTCAAGAATCGGTAAATTATAGCAAAGCGTTTTTCCGGAAGCAGTTGGAGTTGTAATACTCAAATCATAACCCGCGCGGAGCTTATTCAAAGCTTCCAACTGGTGCGAATAAATTGTATTCACACATATATTCTGTAAACCCAACTGTAAATTAGAAGGTAAATCTTCGGGTATCGGGTGAATACTGCCACCGACACCGTGTTTTATATCAACTTTGGTTATCGTGGGTGCAAAGTCGCGCGCAACAGATTGAAATGCGATATTTGGAATTTTGTCAATATCTTCCCCAATACTCGCTAAATCCGATTTATCATCATAATCATTACCACTTACACTTAAACTGGCGCCGCTTTCCTTAATCAAGCCTTTTTCGATTACATCTTCCCAATCAGCGAACTGCGTCGGGTTAACTTCTTCAATAAACTTTACAATCAAGCGTTTACCCAACACTGCCATCACTTCTCCCACACCATACTCAGGAGAATAAACGAATTTAGATGGCGCCAACCATTGGGGAGGTTCGTTAATTGTTTGGTTAGTCGCGCGGAGAATAGCAGCGTAGTCAGTAGGCTTATCAGTCACAATAATAACAAAGTAGGGTGCGTAACTGCATCAAAAAACCACAAATTAGACTCAGAACGAATGCAGTTACGCACCATTTTAATACATTTAATTAAATCAAATAAAAAAGTTTTCTCTTGTGAAGCAGCCAAGGATGCCTGCTTTTGTAATTATGACTTTAAAGGATGCCCATCCCACAAGAGAGATAATTTAATTTATTCAAATAAAAATAGATTACGCACCTATACAGCAAAATGATAGTCCAATTTGTTAATTTGTTTCCTGAAACGGAAAGTGGTTATCACCTGTTATTTCAAAAAAGAAAGCACACAATTGACTCAATGTCATTAAATATTAGACAAATAAAAATCTGTCCGCGACGATAATATTTTTCAACTATATAGTCATATAATTAAAAATATACCATCTAATGCATCGCCAGTATGCCACGTAAGAAGCCCGAACGAGCCGACAATGACTCACCGTGGAAGGAAGTTTTGGAAGCATACTTTCCACAAGCAATACAATTTTTCTTCCCAAACACAGCTAAAACCATTGACTGGACACGTCCCCACGAATTTTTGGATAAAGAATTTCAGAAAATAGTTCGTGCCGCAGAAACAGGAAGACTATACGCAGATAAACTAGTCAAAGTTTGGGATATTAAAGGCAAAGAGACCTGGCTCTTAATTCACGTAGAAGTCCAAGCTGTAGTTGACGACAATTTTGCTGAGAGAATGTATGCTTATAATCAGAGAATTTATCAGCGCTTCGGAAAACATCCTATAAGTCTGGCAATTTTGTGTGACAATAACCCAAAATGGCGCACGTCCCAGTATAAATTTAAACACCCAGACACAAGTTTTGTCTTCAAATTTGGAATAGTCAAGCTATTAATATACTTAGAACGTTGGCAAGACCTAGAAAACAGCGAAAATATTTTTGCCATAGTTGTAATGGCACATCTAAAAATGCAGCAAACAGAAAAGCTGCCACAGGAACGTAAAATATGGAAACTCTGGCTAGTTAGACGCCTTTACGAAAAAGGTCTTATTCAGCAAGATATCCGTAACCTTTACCGCTTCATGTAGACAAAACTGACACGCATCGACGGCGCCAGTAATTTATTGTATACACTCTTCATCTATACAAAAATATATTTTATACGTATAAGTTCAGTAGGAAATGTTAATATGTTATTGTTCGTGAGGACGCTGAGAAATGTCTAAATTGACTGAAGCGCTTGAAAGAATAACGGTAACGCGTGGTTTCCGTTTTACTGAAAAGGGCATGAGCTTAGAAGAGGTTGAAAGACGGCTTAGTTTTTTCCCATTTAGGCTATCAAATGAGGCTTATGAGTTTTATCAATGGGCAGGGGCGCCTATAGGAGACCGCCGTCCCGATGATTGGGATGGTTCTTACAATGACAGTTCAACTTATGAATGTTCATTAGAAGGACTACTTGAAAAAGCCGATGACTTGATTCACTTCTTGTCTATTGAGGAAGCTGAAAAATATTATTCTCCTAGAGACGCGGATATTTATGACCCAAAATGCCTTCCATTTGTTTCGTATGAGAATGGTTTGTTAGTCATTGTTGGTTCGCTTACCCCAGTTGAAACTTCTCCTGTGCTGCAACGAGAGGACGCAAATAACGACAAGTTATGGTTTCCGAGTTTGACGAACATGATGTTAGCAATTGCAGAGTCTTTAGAGACGGTTGGGTCAATTTTACCAAGTTTATGCAGTAGATACGACGATGAAGACTATGGAACTGATGAGTATGATAACAAAATTAGAGAAAAGTGTAAAATAGTAGAAGCTATTGCAAAAAAGTATGGTTCTCCGAGGGGAATAATTCTTACTAATTAATTCTGTTCGTCAAAGGATAAAATTTTAATACATTTATTGCAAAGTATTTAAGTAAAAGTTATTAAAAACTTAATCGCTTCAGCCTTATCTTGAAATCGAAGCGTGAATAATATCGCCATGATTGTAACAAATATCAATCTCATATTGTAAAATGGGTATGAGCGTAGTTTGAACGGAACGTAAATACCATAAGGTGCCGAATCTCCAATTACGAAATAAACCTTTGCAGATGATTGACAAACTATATGCAATGCTATCCAAACTTTAGCTATGTCTAAAAAATAGCAGGCAATCATTAAATCATAATTCTTTTTACTACCATATCATAACCTTTCTTAAGATAATTTATAGCATTTTTCTGGTTAGTCGCGCGGAGAATCGTAGCGTAGTCAGTAGGCTTCTCATAGTCAAGGTCATGAAAATTACCGTACCTATCTTGCCAAGATATCTTTTTGCTAGTTCTTGCTTATCATCACACTTGTACTAATTGCTTGAGCAACTTTAATATTTGTAATACCCGATATAGTCCATTTTGTTGATTTGCAATTGTAAATTCGTCTGATAAAGCATATTGAGGCGTATCTTGCTTTATTAACTTGATAAACTGAAAGTGTTTACCATTCGTTACAAAACCAAAAACTGGTTTTTCATCGTTGGAAGTCGCCATCATATAAATTAAAGCTTGTGGCAATGCGACATCAACACTAAATTGCTTATTTTTTGCCTCAATGATTACTGCACAGAGACGTTTGAGTAAAATTCTTATATCAATTTTGCCACGTATTATTTCTTCCCCATCTTCTACAGCAATTTTTATATCCGCTTCTGCTTGCGGATATAATGGGAACCGTAAAAGACCTGCTAACGATAATAATGGCGCCAAGACAGAGAGTTTTACGATTTCTTCATGCAATGGATACTTCATCAAAGATAAAAAATCATCGCGACTTCTATCTAAACATTCCTTTTCATATTCGTTTAACTTAGGTAAATCAAGTTGCCATTCTGGAAAAAAAGATTCTGTTGTAACCTGCACTAAGTTAAACTTTTCTTCTACTTCATACAAGGATAATTCGCTTGCTTGGGTTGTTTTAACCATTTTAGTATTATAGGTTTGGTTTGGTTTACTCTCTTACCTCTGTTCCTCTGTGTCTCTGTGGTAAAAAATTATTTAATAACCACAAAGCTAATAATCACTGTCAGCAACACAAATCCCTTTACACTTAATGCCATTAGTCGCAGTTCGCTTACAATGAACGCATAAAATTTTTTCTTTTTCTGCTTCTCGCTCTATCTGAGTATTAATACTTACCTGCGGCTGATCTTTTTCTGTCATAAGGATACTATTTAGCTTTCCCATCATATTTTACAATCATTCCAAGCAAAAAGCCGATAATCGTTCCAGAAATATGACCAATGAAACTAATACCGGGTGTAGTCAAATCAAATACTGTTTGTAGTAAAATAATAAACAAAAATTGTCGCAAATTTTTAGAGGCAATCTTAACTTTATGTCTCAACCAATCACGTAAAAAGATTGCAATCAAAACACCAATTAAACCCATTAAGCATCCAGAGGCACCTACTATAAACGTTGCTTGTGAATAGCCTAAAACTGACATTATAGTAACTGTCAGCATTGAACCTAAGCCTGTCATTAAATATACAAATAAATATTGTGGTACTCCTAAGATAAGTTCTACCAAGCGACCGAATAAATAAACACCAAACATATTCATTAACAAGTGTAACCAGCCAAAGTGAAGAAATGTTGCTGTAAAAAGGCGCCACCAATCTCCAGCTAATACTTGTTTTGGAACTAATGCACCTAATTTATATAAAGCGTAAACACTAGTACTGCCACCAAATTTAATTTCCAAAGCGAATGCTACTAAATTTAAACCAATAATTAAAAACGTGGCATTTGGTCGTCTTCGCTGACTTTCGCTTCTCCCTCCATACCAAGCTTCTTGTTCCATATCTGTAATTATTTGGTCAAGAACATGTTGAGAAGAGCGCGTTAACTCAGATGATGCTAAAATACAAGGTTTCGTTAGGCGCCATTCTATAGCTTGGCGAATACGTATATCTTTAGTCTCACTTATACTCAAAAGTTCAGAGCGCGCAATTTCTAGACTTCCGGTTGCTTGTTCTGCGGTGGCTAACCAAAATATTTTAATAATTTGAGGGTACATGAAGAGCAAATTGTCAAATAATTTTGCGACTTGTTCCTTTTGTCCACAAAATGATAATACAAGCATTCTCGCATAACTGCGTGTTTCTAAATTGGTTTTTTCTATACTTAACTGAAATTGCTGCCATGCTTGTAACAAGCCATTAACATCACCTGTTTCTCCTAAAGAACGTAAGTAGGTAAGCAGTACATATGAATCTTTACTTAATACCTCTGATTGAATATTTATTTGCATCCATACTAGTAATTCATACCAACGAGAATTCATTTGGTAAAGAGTAATTGCAGCATATCTACCAGTTAAAGTTGCTGATGATTGGTAACGTTGAAAAATAAGAGTTGCTTCATCAATCAACCCCTCTTGAACCATTGAAAGTGCTTTGATTAGTTGTGGTTGCTCGCGCCATCCATCCGCAGGGTGTAGCAACCGCACTATAATGGACATTATTCTTGCTTGTTTAAACTTTTGTTGCGTTACAAGTTGATTAGTATTTATAATCGCAATGCTAGGAACAACTATTAGCAAAGCCCACAAGCTCCCACCAACTAAGCCAGCAATAGTTGGAGTAAAGTATAATAGTACTGCTGTGACAACAAAGACAAACGCTGCAACTAAAAACCAACCAGAAGTAAAAACAGCGGAATTACGAATTCCCTTAATAACTAGCGAAATGCACGATATGAAAACTATCCAAGTCAATAAGTGGTTTAAATCCATAAGGGGAATTCGTTTAGCTTAATTTTAAACCTCTTGAGCGTTGATATTCCATAAGCTAATGTAATAACCCATTTTTTCTACTTCATTTGATTTAATGTGGGAGCCAAAATAGACGATTGGACAAGCAAGAGGGGAAGCAGGCGCCACGATAGCATTATAATCATTCTCAATTGCCAGTAATTCTTCTGCGTGTGTACTGTTTAAAATCCGTACTATTGTATTAGTATGAGTGCCGTGTTTGTCAGTCAGATTAACACGGTTGTAAATCAACTCAACTTTAGGCATGATAAAAATACCTTCCGCACGAAGGTGAATAAGGCGACTGCACCCAGGTATCCAAGCTTTGTGCAGTCGCCTTTCGATTGTACAATGCAATTGTACCCAATTGTGAGTTTTTATGTACCCAAAACAAACCCGCAAAAAAGATAAAGATTTATAAAGGAAATTTTTACCATTCCCAAGGTGAGATGAGTTTGAAACAATAGAGAACGAATAGTAAACATATGGCTTACACAATAATGTCCCGTAAAGATGAAAGACTCCAGATTCCCGCTTTAGGGGAATATTTCGATGATTTGCTTACAATTGACAGTTGGTTGAACAGGAAAAATAAGGTACAACAGGGTCAGAGCTTGCTTTGTGCAAAACTCGAAGAGGAGGAAGCAACAATTAAAGAACGAATCGAGTACTTAGCAAAGAAGCGTGGCATTAGTGCAGAAGAACTATGGTTTGACATCCTAACAGGAAAAGCTGCTCAGTTACCTGCATCAGAAATTGAGATAACTTATAAACCGGGTAGTGAGGGGTAATTGTAAGGTAGGCGCCGACTTCTCAAATCTCTTAACTGTTATACAACAGTGTTAGGGGGTTTTGGGCGCGTAGACAAACTTTGAAGTCGAAGTAGTCTATTTATATGCTGGGGTGTTACCTCAATATCAAACTCTTTTGCTAAATGTTTACTTAACAATGTTGCTGACCATTGCTTCAAAGAATAACCGTAATCACGAGGACTGCTGTTAACTAATTCTTTTAAACGTTCTAAGTACTGGTCATTAACACGAGTAGGGCGCCCAATTGGACAATCTTGCCATTGATGAGCCATACCTGAACGAGCTATATCCATCCAATGACGTGCTGTTGCCGCACAACATCCCAAGCTACGACAAATAAGAGCTTGAGTTTCCCCTTCATCAGCAAGCAACATAATGTAGATACGCTGACGATATAACCCAGCTAAATCGGATTGCAGACTTTTATATAGTAGCTTCCGCTGGAATGGTGTTAAAAATTTTCCACTACCAATTTCCAGATTGCCAGTACCAATTTTATTTTCGTAACTTGACATCTCTTTAAAACTAAAGCTTTATTTACAAGTCCTGAAACACACTAAAGCTAAATATAAATAAGTCATAAATTCAGCTAGTAACTTTGTACAAACATCATTTTAACCTCATATTAGCTTTATACTGCTACGGCAATATTAAGCACCTTCCGGAATAAAACCAGTAATTATTACTAGATTTCTAGATGCCATACATGAATTTAACATCTCTTCTCAACTTTTATACGTATAAACACGTATAAGAATTGATTTTATACTTAGATAGCGAGTATGAGGCGCCTGATGTAAGATGCGAAGCGAGTATGAGTGGATATGTGAAGATAAATAGGTGAGGAAAATCGGAATTATGAAAGTACACCCACGGGAAATTTATAATTTATTGCTGGAGTCGAGTCAAACAGACGCTACCGTGCGGGAGATAATTATTGGACTTACATGGACATACTGCCAAGCTGATGGAATTGGGTTGTGCATGAGTCCCGGTCAACCAACCCGTACCTTACCTTGGTCAGGAACGCTAGTAAATCGAAAAATTAAAGATTTGGCGCCTTGGGTAAAATCATGGGATAATTATGAAGCGACTATTGGAATGGCAGCAATCAACGCAGCGATTAACCCAACATCCACACTAATTGCAGCTTCTCAACCTTTATCTCCGACTGTTTCTCCAAATCTTGCTGTTTTTGAACATTTTTTACCTCAAATTCGAGGCAAACGAGTTGTAGTCATTGGACGCTATCCAGGGTTATCGCAGTACGAGCAAGAAATAAACTTAACGGTTCTAGAACGTCAACCAAGTTCACAAGACCTTCCTGATACCGCTTGCGAATATATGTTACCAGAAGCCGACTGGGTATTTTTAACTGCGACCTCAATTGCAAATAAAACCTTTCCACGTTTAGCGGAATTATCGCAAAATGCTGTATTGGTACTGATGGGTCCAACTGTTCCTTGGTTGCCAGAACTAGCAAATATGGGAGTTGATTATCTAGCTGGTGTTACCGTTACTCAGGAAAACTCACTTAGACAAACAATTGCAGAAGGAGGAGGTACAAGAATTTTTGAAACGGGTGTGCAATATCAAGTTGTAAAATTATCTACTTCGACTCATTATTGATTCATTCTGTAACTTTTTTCAATTTGGGAACCATTGGTTCCCAAAACCGCATGTAGAGATTTAACTATCGACAAACTTTAATTTGCGGGATTACAATAAACCATTCTTGAATTATACCTGATGTCTCATCTATTTTGCAATAACGGTATATATTTTTAACTTTTATCTCACCCGAACGGAACTCAAATTCTCCTGGTATACACCCATAGGATGCTAAACGACTGTTTCCTTGTTGAGATGAGGCACCGACTAATTGACCGTCTACTGTTAAAATATCCCAACCGTTTGAATATGAGTTGACTTTCATCAACAACTCGGCACCTTCTTTTAAGTCAACAATAGTCTGCTGATTTTTCTTAGTGCTGTAATGTCCAGCAAAAATATCATCAGCTACACATAGTCGTGTATCAAAGTCATAAGTCTGCGGACTCAATAGCAGTTGTCGTAATAACCGAAACAAAAAGTACGGTAAACCGATTTAATGGGTTGTATGGTGCGGTTATACGATGCGGTTATTTGGTGCGTGACGCTATTAGACTTGCTCTTCGTTTCAAAATTTTGGTAGCGTCACGCACCCTACGAATATACATACCCAAATAATATAACTTTTCAAAAGTATATAATTTAAGGTGCTTTCTAGCATTGCAAATTATCCTGTGGAACTCATAACGCGCTCGGTGATTCAATCGCTAGCAATTACAATATCTGTAGATTTAATGACCGCATAAGCATCTTTACCTACTTCGAGTTCCAGTTCTTCGGCAGAAACTTTAGTAATGACTGAAGTCAACTTAACTCGATGCACAATTTCTAGCGTCACCTCACTGTTAACAGGGCCAGTAACAATTTCTGTAACGACACCTTTAAGGATATTACGAGAACTAACTTTTAGTGCTTTCTTCTTGGAACTAATATCGGAGTCAGGAGTTTCAGCATACTCGGTTTGAGTTGTAGATATTTTAGCAGCTGTTTTCTGTTTAATTGATTTGGCTTCTGCTGAGGAAGATTCTTTAGTCAAATTCCTGACAAGTTCCCGTAGTATCTCTGTTTTTGTGCGTTGAGATTGCTGACAGTACTCTTCTAGGAGTTTGCGCTCCTCCTCTGATGTTTGAAACGTTATCCATCCTTGTTCTTTTCTTGGCATAAATTTTACCAAGTTTCTTGGTAAGTTGGTTAAATGATTGGTAAGATGCTACTACCAAGCTTCAATTCTATAGAAAAAATCTCTCATAGTGCGAGTTTTCCATGAACAGAAGAAGGTTTTTTGCCTTTGTTGGGGCATCACCAATAAGTCGGCGCCTTCTATTGTAGTAGGAAGCGTCGAACACTAGCTAGCAGGTTCCCACAAGTATGGTTGTGGGAATCTTTTCTTTTATTTTACCCTTATGTGTATATGCCGGCATTACTCACAACTACGAAGTACGGTGCATGACATGCATCGCCAAGGCTATTTAAGTTAATTTATTCTGAATAAGTTAAAGAAGTTATTGATAATATTATGCCCTTATTGATAATTGTCTTTCTCCTCTAACGCCACCTTGACTGGGCTGCCCTCCCTGATGTATATGATAGGCATGTCGTAGCGGCTGCTATAACGGGCAACTGCGATGTTAGCGTCACCTTTAACCTAAAGGATTTTCCCGATGCTGCCCTTACAGCTTATGGACTAATCGCCGTGCATCCTGATAATTTCATCCTACAATAGAGACGCAGAGTACACTGAGGCAAGAGTTAAGAGAGAACTGAGTTTGGCGCCTACTTTTTTATACAAAGTTATTATACACGGGCAAGAATGCCCGTTCCACAAGGTTCCACAAGATAATTTTATTTATAGAGTTTAATAACTGAGGTTAAAGTCAGCGGTAGAAACGTTGTAGCCACCATATTCATCCATATAACGGAGAATTGAAGTGCCATTTTTATCATGACTAACTTCGTTATTTAACAGAAGTTTGGCTACTCCACCAGAACCACGCAAGTGAGTGCCTGCTAAAATTCCAGAAAGACTAATTGTAATTGTTTTTGATGTTCCTCTGTCGGTATATGTCTTTTGTTTGCCAAGATAATTATTTATTGACTGCCCTTTTGCTGCCAAGGCGCCGTTCACACGTTGCCAGTTTAACTGAAAAGCTTCACGAATAGCAATTTCTTGGATTTGAGGCGAATTTTGAAATTGTTCTTTACTAGTAATGCCATTCTTCCCTGTCCAAGTACCTTGCCAATAATTTTTTTTGGCGCCTTGACCAAAGAAAGTTGTAGCTTTGTAATAACCAAGGTCTATCAATAAAGGTTCCCCAAATTGATACTTACCCATAAAACCCAGTGAGTTTTCTACTTTGTATTGATTTGGGTTTCCTGGTGGCAAACCAGATTCAAATGCTCCCAAAGCTTCGAGCATCTGCTGAAAATTTCCTTTACCAAAAAAAGGCGCCGATTTTTGTGTATAACTTTGTGTATAACTAGATGCAGTAGGAATACATATTTGCTGTCCTGGCTGTAAATATGAAACTTCTATCTCCGTAAAAGTACTACCATCTACTTTTCTAATTTCACGCCAACGATTACCATTACCTAATTGAGCTTGAGCAATTGAAAAAAGCGTATCTCCTGATTTGAAAATGTATGAACTACCATATTGACAAGACAAAGTATTTTGAGCAATAGCAACTGCTCCTAAAGACTGCATACCGATTAAAACTACAGCGAAAGATTTACATAAAATCATATATTAACCTTTTTTAGTTTAAGTTTGTGGAGTTAAGATTTATACATCTATCTTAGGTAAGAAATTTTCAAATTAATGCTTGTGCATAATTACAATATGTTGCTACCCATATCTACATATTAAGACTCTGGTTAAATTTTTTTAGTACCGACAGCGTAAATTATGTACAAATTTAAATTTTCAAAAAGAATAATTAGAATTGTCACCATTAACTTAGCACTGTATTGAGCAAGGAGAACGTTTGTTTCAAAAAGTTCGCCTGAATGATGGTAATGAAGAAGTAAAAGTAGACGCTGGTAATGGCAAGGTACTTTATACTGAAAATGAACAAGAGAATGAAGCTTCTCGTTCTAAGAGCAGTATACAAGTTCCCCAACAAGATAACGAAAATGAAAGTAACGAAGGACGTAGATAAAATTATCAATTAAAATAATGTAGAGACGTGACATGTCACGTCTCCACACATATCACGTTTGCAAAAATAAAATTTATCTTGAATTTTCTTCGTCTATTGCATTACTATTATTGTAACTTCTAGATTTTGTGCTTTATACTGCTAAGTAATAATACTCTAATTGCCATTATGTCTACAAAGAAACATACAGAAGTAGTAAGTAGCATACCTGGAAGAACACGGTTTCGAGTTCCTACACATCATCGTAATGAGCATGATATGAACCGTGTTGCTACTCGTTTACAAGATTCGGCTGGTGTTTGTAATGTTGAATACAATGTTAAAACAGGCAGTATCCTTGTCAATCACGAGCATCACGAAGGTAAATTTGAAGATATCAAGAATGTTATGCGAGATTTAGGTGTAGTTTTCGCCGGTGTTACCGAAGCTGGTGAGCTTGTACAAATTGGTGGTAAATCACAAGAAGGTTTAGATTTACCTGATGCTGTTTATGATTTGAACCTGCGATTAAGAGAGGCAACGGGCGGTATTATCGATTTACGGTTTGTATTACCGCTTGCTTTAGCTTGGTTGGGTGTCTTCCAATACATGACTTATGGGTTGCAATTTGAGTTGATTCCCTGGTACGTTTTATTTTACTTTGCCATTGATACCTTTACTAAGCTCAACTTCTGCCGTCAGGCGCCTGCAACCTAAATTGTAAGATAAATTTACAATCATGAATCGGTGCGTGACGCTACAAGTCTTATATCTATGTTGAAATCCCTTATAGCGTCATGCACCTTACTCTTTATTCCTAAGTGCTTTAATATCATTACGCAATTTAAAAAATTCACTACGCAACGCATCGATTTATTTAGTATTTGCAAATAATGACATTGATAAGTAATATTAAAAGGACATGCAGGGGTAACGGGAATTAAACTAACAGACGCAGGAATTGAAGAGAAAAAAGTATAGGTTGGGTGAAGGCTTTGCGTAACTCAACCTACTTAATACTAATTTAAATTATTGATAATTTAATCTTAAAAATCAAAACCGAGCTACATTATAATACTTGCAATAGTAATAGCTCATATTTCGGATACCGTAGCAAAAATTTGCTACTTTATTCTTAAAGAGGCGCCGTAACCAAAATCATCAAGTAGTATAACAGCGCACTTCTTACAAGTTTGATATCATGAATGCTCTAGCCATTTGCGACCAGCACTTTCTGCGGCTTGAGCGCTCCTGTAAACTTTGGATTTTCCGTAAACACTTCCGGACGGGCTAATTACACGGAATTGCCACAGGTGGCTACCAGTGTAGAAAACCATTAACACAAAGTGGTTGATGCCTGTAACCTGTTGAATTATTGTTCTTGTCATGCAGTGTATTCTTTAGCACATAATCTACACTCTTATAACTTTGAATATACCTATTTTGTCAACTGTATTCCAAAAAGATTTATTACAGATGGCGCCAGTGAGATATATTTAAATGTGAAGTTATATTGAATTATGATACAAAATAATGTAGAGACTAAACATACTTAATCTCTACGAAAATTTGATTATGCTTATGCTACTATTAATTCATTAACGATACAAGCCGAGAAAACCAGTAAACAATTTCTGGGTCAGAAAAAGTTGTTAAACGGGCGATTTCACAGGCAGTTTGGTATATTTCAGCACCTTTAGGTTGATTTGTTAACCCTGCATGATTAAGTAGCGCAGTTTTCAAGTCACCTGGGTAAGTAGGTAGTGTTTTTCCCTCTACCCAACAAATACGGTTAAGAATAGGACTCCAATCAGTTCCACCAACAGAACTATGGGTATACATGACTTTAATGATTTTTTTTAGTTTATACTTCTAATTTAAACAGGAATATTCATAAAATCAAATATTCTTAGTTGTCGAAATGATAAATTTTAGTTATCAGTGTAAATTTTGACACTAGTAGAGACGTTACATGTAACGTCTCTACTGGAATAATATAAATTTGTTAGTTTGATAAAGATGTCACATTTATAACACAGTGTTTTATGACTAAGGAGATATAATCATTTTGGAAAAGTTTCATTTTCCATCATCAACAATATATTGTATTCTGCTACTCAACTATATATGTATAATTATTTAGAAGGTTCACACAACGTGAAACCAGATGAAGCGGCGCCTGTTATCAACTCAACTTTTTGGGTAGTTCAGAGAGTAGTTGCTTGTTTGTTGGTGATTGGGTTTGGTGTTTTACTGGGTTTCGTTATAGCGTTTTTACCAGTCGCACTGCTGATAAAGTTAGCTCATCAACAATCTGAAAAGAAAAAAATATCTAATACTTATAATAGTTTGATAACAAGATATTACAATAATACACTATTTATAGTGTAATACAAAGGAATGAGAATAAGGGTAATATTGCCATTTCAAGCTTCGGTGTGGGAAAACTAATGTATAACCTAACACATTTATTTCCATACCGAACAATTTATGCGCGCGCTTGTTTAGTTATCTTTTGGCAAAAAATGCTACTCAAAATTCATCGATCACCCGTAAGACTATATATAATATGGGGCTGCGAGTTACAAATGTAGTCGTCGTAAAAAGTCGGCGCCACTCGTATTAGTGATATTATAGTGCAATCATTACGCTCATTTTCGCGACTTGACGAAGCTGAGTACAAGGAAGTAGATATACACGAAGGCATAGAAAACACATTACTAATTATACAGCATCGTCTGGAATTAGTCTCAACCAGACCAGAAATAAAAGTAATTAAAGAGCATGGTCAATTACCTTTAGTTAAATGTTATCCTAAACAACTAAATCAAGTATTTTTAAATATTTTGAATAATGCGATAGATGCAGTAGAAGCGGTTAAAAGAAATAATTTTGCTTCAATGATTAAAATTTCTACTCAAGCTGTGGAAAAAGACTGGATACAAATATCTATTTCAGATAACGGTGTTGGTGTAAACGAGGAAGCAATAAAATATATATTTGAACCTTTCTTCACAACTAAACCAGTAGGGAAAGGAACTGGTTTAGGTTTGTCGATAAGTTACCAAATTATTGTCAAAACCCATCATGGCAAGTTGTCGTGCAATTCTCAGTTAGGTAACGGTGCCGAATTTATGATTACGATTCCAGCTAGTGATGCTGCTAACTTCCATGACTTGACATAGTTTTGTCATAATCTCCCATCATACTATAAATAAACGTTATTGAAAGACTATTCTATTTTACCTTTATGCAACTCCAATCTAGTAACCTAATCAATAAAGTCGTAAAACAAACAACTAATCTAAAAATTTTAGCTGCAACTGCCGCAGTGAGTTTACTGGCAACTGTACTTCCCATGAACACGACGACAGTAAACACTAGTTCCATGAGTTCACGCGAAACAGAACAAGCTTCTCAAGCTGGACTAATATTAGCTTCTGCTGCTGTCGTTGGTCTTGGTATCGGCGCCTTACAAGCTTCTAAAAATAGTAGCCACACTGGTATTAGCTCTTATCAAACCCCAAAACGCAATCAAGTTAATGCTATCACCCTTGAGCAAGTAAACGGTAAACTCCGCACGCAGCTTTTAACTTTGCTACATAAAGATGTACAAACAGCTAACCGACTGCTCACTCAAGCTATGTTCAAGTATCCAGACAGAACAATTAATTGGTACGCTGAAAAAGTTATTTACGACCTAACGCGCGACCGTGGCGCCTATTAATCAAAAGTAGGGTGGGCACTGCTAGCCCTGTCAAGGTGTACCACTTGCGTACTAGCTGGAAGCCTTATTTTTACGTTGTACCCCCAACCCTGAAATATAAAATTGAGCGCAAATTTTGTTTTTTGCTTTCAAATTTTAATCAGTGAAAGGCTAAAACCCTTATAAATGGGTAGTACTCATGCTCACCTTGACAGGGCTAGGTGGGCACTGCCCACCCTACTCAACATAATGTAATTTAAAATACAGGTTGCCCACTAAAATTACCTGGGGGACTATATCTACAAACCAAAATATCATTACCACCAGCGCGCGAAATAGCACAGCCTATCTGGGTAGTTTTTCGCCAAACGATTTGAGTATAATGTCCAACCTCGTACCAATTACCTGTAGTACTAACATTTGGAAAGCGACCAGATTTAAAATACTGCTTCTCACAACCCCAAGAGTCAACCATATTTGTATAGTTAAAAGCGCCAGCTGTTCCCATCCATAAATTTTCACCTTGTCCCGGACGTGTACTGTTGGAACTGTGTTGCAGTCTTCTTCCACCTAATGATGCTAAATAATTTGCCCATTTTTGAGCATCACTAGAAAGTTGATTTGACCAAGTGACTGGTGGTACTCCAACCTGGCTTCGATATTTGTTATGCGCCTTCAATATATCACTATTCATCGTTCTTGGATTAGTTGGTCTTGATGCTTGAGGAGGACAATCTTTTGATGACTGCTTGACCACCGGAGTACCGTTAGCTGTTAAATTGTAGCTTGGCAAGGCCACCATAGAAGTCAATATCCCTGACCAAACAAAACTAAACCCAAGAGCAAATTTGTTTTTATGCATATTTTACTTACTATTCCTGAATTAATTCACTACTACGCAGCGCCTTGTGCGGAAAATTAGATCAAACTCAAGCAATATAATATACAAAAAAATTCTTCTTCAGGATTTTATAGTTTCTTTATTAATATTTATGTACTATATTTGTTTTAATTTTGTGGACGTATGAAAAAATTACCACAGAGTCAGAGTAGAGACGCGATTAATCGCGTCTCTACAGAGAGAAGTGCTTGTATTTTACAAGCATCGTGTTCATGCGTATTTAATCGCATGTCAATAAACATGATTTTTTTCAATAAACCCATAAAGTAACCATTTTCAGCCTGCGTAGGCAATTTTTGCTTGTATATTTTTACCATTGATGGTGTAAATCAAAATATATTTGACAAATCCGATATATCGCGATAGATTGTTTATAGCGATAACGATATATCGTGAAATGTTGATTAGGAGTATATTATGTTTGGAAGATTTCCGAGGCACGCAGGAGCGCCAGCATGGGCAGAAGGAAGTTTTGGCGGCAGCTTTTTTGGAAGTGAGCGCTTTAAACACAAAGAGTCATTTGGTCATGGGTGGGGTTCTGGGCACCGTACTCGTCGTGGTGATATGAAGTTTATTCTGTTGGAGGTGTTATCTGAACGTCCCCAACATGGGTATGAAATTATCAAAGAGTTAGAAACTCGTCGCGGTGGGTTTCGTCGTCTAAGTCCTGGTTCTGTGTATCCAACGCTTCAAATGTTGGAGGAAAGCAATCATTTAACGAGTGAACAGGTTGAAGGTAAACGTGTTTATACTATTACTGACAGTGGAAGACAACTGTTAAGCTCGCGCAATCAAGATTCTAATTCAGAAAATGCCTGTGATAGCTTTACAGCAAGTACACCTTCTGAATTAACTGAGTTGCGCGGGACTTTAACCGAGTTGAATGATGCTGTTACAATAGTTGCTCGAAGCGGTAATAAAGAGCAGGCAAGTCAAGTACGTGAAATGCTTGCTACTGTTAAGCGTGAGATTTATAAAATTCTCGCTCAGTAGTAGGAGTATACAGATGCTGTAATATTAGGTTGCAGACTTCTGTTGCAGCAATTGTGTTGTCGGTTGAAGTTGATTTTTGAGTGGTGATAAACAACGGTTTATCTTCTGGTAAAACGTCTATACTGCCATGTGAACCTTTAACTAGGGTGGCATCTAATGGAATAACATCCATTAAATAGCGGAAACCTAATTGTTTCTGCAATAGTTTTAAACCAACTTTCAGCTTTGGCAATTTAATTTGTGGGTTGATGAATAGTTCTACAGGGTCGTAACCTGGTTTGCGGTGGATATCGACGGTACGCGCAAAGTCCGGCGCCTTGTTATCATCGAGCCAGTAATAATAAGTAAACCATGCGTTATTATTGGCGACAGCAACTAGCTCACCTGAGCGCGAATGATTTAAGCCGTGTAGTTTTTTCGCTGTATCATCTAATATATAGGCGATACCATCAATTGATTCAAGTACTTCTCTTACTATTGAAGTATACTCTGGGTCATTTATATAGACGTGGGCAAGTTGGTGGTCGGCAACTGCAAATGCTTTACTGGCGCCTGCGTCTAATATTTCGCGTCCTAGTTCTTCCCTGACTGTTAATAAACCCTTTTCACGAAGGACGCGGTTAATATGAATTGGTTGTGATACATTCGTGATACCATATTCTGATAGCACAATTACTTTGGCGCCTCGTTTAGAGTAGAAGTCAATCAAATCGTAACAAACTGTATCGATTTCTTGTAAATCTTTAACTATGTTCTTTTCATCATACCCAAACTTCTGTAAACAGTAATCCAAATGTGGTAGATATATTAATGTTAATGTTGGGTTAGATATTTCTTCTGTCCATTTAGCGGATGCAGCTATCCATTGTGTAGAGTCTATAGATGTATTCGGGCCCCAGAATTTGAACAGTGGAAATTGACCTAGTTCTTTTTGTAATTCAAATCGCCAGTTACTTGGTTGGGTGTAAATATCAGGTAATTTTCTGCCATCAGCAGGATACATCGGTCGCGGAGTAATTGAGTAATTAGCTTCGGAGTACATATTGTACCACCAAAACAAGTTAGCACAGCTAAACTCTGGATTATTAGCGCGCGCAATATCCCATATTTTCGGTGACTGCACTAATTTGTTTGACTGGCGCCAAAATTTTACCTCACATTCAGAGCGAAAATACCAACCGTTAGCAACTATTCCATGTTCATGTGCTAATTTCCCAGTTAAATATGTAGCTTGTGCAGTACAAGTAACAGCAGGGAGTACAGGATTTATTGTAGTAACTTGAGCGCACGTTGCCCATTGTGAAAGTTTTGGGGTATACTTCAATAGTCGTGCGGATAATCCGACAACGTTGATAACAACCGTTTTATTCATGCTTTTAATTGTTTTATTTATAAACTTAGCTGATGCAACAAATAAAAACATGACAAAATTTTAGGTCTTTACAACATAATTTTTGGTTGTAGGGTGCGTGACGCTAAGAACAATTCTGAACAAAGCGTAAATCTGGTAGCGTCACGCACCTTTATGAGTGATTATGAATTTATTGCGTGGCGCCATAAGATTATGAATTTATTGTATGGTGCCACAAGATTATGAATTTGGTGCGTGGCGCCATAAGATTATGAATTTATTGTATGGTGCCACAAGATTATGAATTTGGTGCGT